>NZ_JBSGZJ010000118.1:0-16999 GCF_053610925.1 Streptomyces sp. NPDC054847
CACTTCCGCTGAATCCGAACCGTCCTCCACAGCGCGGCGCTACCGCATCCATACCCCCTAGGGGTATAGTGGACGCATGGCGCCGGAGGTTGCGACATCCGCCGCACCCTCCGGGGCACCATGTCCGTACGCACGCACCCGCGCGTGCGTCGAACCACCGAAACGGAGAACGCCATGACCGCCGAGACGAAGGCCGGCCTCGAGATCGAGGACACCGCGGCGACCGGCTCCTGCTGCTCGTCCACCGGGTCCTGCCACGACTCCGCAGCGCAGGCGCAGGGCGACGGCATCACCACCGTCTACCAGGTGACCGGTATGACCTGCGGCCACTGTGAAGGCGCCGTCAGCGGTGAGATCTCCGAGATCCCCGGCGTCAGCTCCGTGACGGCCGTCGCCGCCACCGGCCAGGTCACCGTGGTCTCCAAGGCCCCGCTGGACGAAGCCGCCGTTCGCGCCGCCGTCGACGAGGCCGGCTACGAGCTGGTGGGCCGGGCCTGAGCGTCACCGCCTCCCCGGCGCCGTCACGGCCGGGCCGCACGCCATCGGTCTCCGGCCGGGCCGGATACTGGTGGGGTAACGGCCCGGCCGAGCGCGTGGAGTCCTGAGCGTGGAAACATCCGAGGTAGAGCTCACCATCGGCGGCATGACCTGTGCGTCCTGTGCGGCTCGCGTCGAGAAGAAGCTGAACCGCATGGACGGCGTCACCGCCACGGTCAACTACGCCACGGAGAAGGCGCGCGTCTCTTACCCGGCGGGCACGGAGGTCGCGGACCTGATCGCGACCGTGGTGAAGACCGGCTACACCGCCGAGGAGCCACCGCCGCCCGCTCCCGCGCCGGATCCGGCGCACCCCGTCGGCCCGGAGCCCGGCACCGGCCCCGCCACCGCGCAGGACGCCCTGCGGCGACGGCTCGTGGTCTCCGCGCTGCTCGCCGCGCCGGTCGTGCTGATGTCGATGATCGCCCCCCTTCAGTTCGACAACTGGCAGTGGCTCTCACTGACACTCGCCGCGCCCGTGGTGGTCTGGGGCGCCCTGCCCTTCCACCGCGCCGCGTGGACCAATCTGCGCCACGGCGCCGCCACGATGGACACCCTGGTGTCCACCGGCACGCTGGCCGCCTTCGGCTGGTCGCTGTGGGCGCTGTTCTTCGGCACCGCGGGCATGCCCGGGATGCGCCACGGCTTCGACCTCACAGTCGGCCGCACGGACGGCGCGTCTGCGATCTATCTCGAGGTCGCCGCCGGCGTGACCGTCTTCATCCTGCTCGGCCGCTACCTGGAGGCCCGCTCCAAGCGGCAGTCGGGCGCCGCTCTGCGGGCGCTGATGGACATGGGCGCCAAGGACGTCGCCGTCCTGCGGGACGGCACGGAGGTACGCGTACCGGTCGACCGGCTCGCCGTCGGGGACCGGTTCGTCGTGCGGCCCGGGGAGAAGATCGCCACGGACGGCATCGTCGTGGAGGGCGCCTCCGCCGTCGACGCCTCGATGCTCAGCGGCGAGTCGGTACCTGTCGACGTGTGGCCGGGCGAACCGGTCACCGGCGCGACCCTCAACACCGCCGGCCGCCTCGTCGTCGAGGCCACCTCCGTCGGCGCGGACACCCGGCTCGCCCGGATGGCGAAGCTCGTGGAGGACGCCCAGAACGGCAAGGCGCAGGTGCAGCGGCTGGCCGACCGGATCTCGGCGGTCTTCGTACCCGTCGTCCTGCTGATCGCCGCCGCCACACTCGGCGGATGGCTGGGGGCGACCGGTGACACGACGGCCGCCTTCACCGCCGCCGTGGCGGTGCTGATCATCGCCTGTCCGTGCGCCCTGGGACTCGCCACACCGACGGCGCTGATGGTGGGCACCGGGCGGGGCGCGCAGCTGGGGATCCTCATCAAGGGGCCCGAGGTGCTGGAGTCCACCCGCAGGGTCGACACCGTGGTCCTGGACAAGACCGGGACCGTCACGACGGGCCGGATGACCCTTCAGGGTGTGCATCCGGCGGAAACCGCCGACGCCACGGAACTGCTGCGCCTCGCCGGCGCTCTGGAGCAGGCCTCCGAGCATCCCGTCGCGCGGGCGGTGGCCGAGGGCGCGGCGGCACGCGTCGAGGGCCGGCTGCCCGCCGCCGAGGACTTCGTGAACGTGCCGGGCCTCGGGGTGCGCGGCGTGGTCGAGGGTCACGAGGTGCTGGCCGGCCGGGCACGACTGCTGGAGGAGGCCGGGGTCGAGCTGCCCCAGGAGCTCCTGCGCACGGCGGCCGGCGACAGCGGCCGCACGGCCGTGTTCGCCGCGCGGGACGGCAAGGCCCTCGGCGTCCTCACCGTCGCCGACGCGGTCAAGGACACCAGCGCCGAGGCCGTACGGGAGCTGCGGGCCCTCGGCCTCACCCCCGTACTGCTGACCGGCGACACCAGGGCCGTGGCCGAAAAGGTGGCGGCCGAGGTGGGCGTGGAGGAGGTGTACGCGGAGGTCATGCCCGAGGAGAAGGTGTCCTTGGTCGAACGGCTTCAGGCGCGGGGCCGCACCGTCGCGATGGTCGGCGACGGCGTGAACGACGCGGCAGCGCTGGCCACGGCGGATCTGGGCCTGGCGATGGGCACCGGGACGGATGTGGCCATCGAGGCGGGAGACCTCACTCTGGTGAGGGGTGACCTCCGTGTCGCGGCTGACGCGATCCGTCTCGCACGACGGACTCTGGCCACGATCAAAGGCAATCTTTACTGGGCCTTTGGCTACAACGTGGCGGCACTGCCGCTGGCGGCATCCGGCCTGCTCAACCCCATGATCGCAGGCTTTGCCATGGCCTTTTCGTCCGTCTTTGTGGTGTTCAACAGCCTGCGGCTGCGCTCCTTCTCGTGACTACAAACAGGTCACAAGACCTTCACAACGAGACCTAGATCACAGATATTTAGGGGTAACCATTCAGGCTCGTCGCGAGTCTAAGTGGTCGATGCCGAGAACGTCTTGGGGGACGTTCATGGGATGTCTTGGGGGACGTCCCAGAGGCAAGCGTTGGCCGGGGCACGTGCACCGGGGAGCTTTGAGCGGCCCTCCCGTACGTACCCCGGCATACCGCGTGCGGAGCATTGCGCGCGGCAGACGCCCGGCCGGATCCCGTGGGGGGAATCCGCTGTCGGGGATATGGGAAGCGCCCCGCCCGCCGACCCGTGGGGGGATCGGCGGCGGGGCGCTTTCCGCTGTCGGGGCGGTGGGGCCATGGCCCCCCGCCCGGACAGAAAAGTGATCAGCGAGCCTCGACCGGGACGAAGTCGCGCAGGACCTCGCCGGTGTAGATCTGGCGCGGACGGCCGATGCGGGAACCGGGCTCCTTGATCATCTCGTGCCACTGGGCGATCCAGCCGGGAAGCCGGCCGAGCGCGAACAGCACGGTGAACATCTCGGTCGGGAAGCCCATGGCGCGGTAGATCAGACCCGTGTAGAAGTCCACGTTCGGGTAGAGGTTGCGCGAGACGAAGTAGTCGTCGGAGAGCGCGTGCTCCTCGAGCTTCAGCGCGATGTCGAGCAGCTCGTCGGACTTGCCGAGCGCCGAGAGGACATCGTGCGCCGCGGCCTTGATGATCTTCGCGCGCGGGTCGAAGCTCTTGTAGACCCGGTGGCCGAAGCCCATCAGACGGACGCCGTCCTCCTTGTTCTTCACCTTGCGGATGAAGGAGTCGACATCGCCGCCGTTGGCCTGGATACCCTCGAGCATCTCCAGCACCGACTGGTTGGCGCCACCGTGCAGCGGGCCCCACAGGGCGCTGATGCCGGCGGAGATCGAGGCGAACATGTTCGCCTGCGAGGAGCCGACCAGACGCACGGTGGACGTGGAGCAGTTCTGCTCGTGGTCCGCGTGCAGGATCAGCAGCTTGTCGAGCGCCGAGACGACGACCGGGTCGAGCTCGTACTCCTGCGCCGGGACCGAGAAGGTCATGCGCAGGAAGTTCTCCACGTAACCGAGGTCGTTGCGCGGGTAGACGAAGGGGTGGCCGATCGACTTCTTGTATGCGTACGCCGCGATCGTCGGCAGCTTGGCGAGCAGCCGGATCGTCGAGAGGTGGCGCTGCGTCTCGTCGAACGGGTTGTGGCTGTCCTGGTAGAAGGTCGACAGCGCACTGACCACGGACGACAGCATGGCCATCGGGTGGGCGTCGCGCGGGAAGCCCTGGAAGAAGCGCTTGACGTCCTCGTGCAGCAGCGTGTGCTGCGTGATCTCGCCCTTGAAGGTGGCGAGCTCGTCGACGGTCGGAAGCTCACCGTTGATCAGCAGGGACGCCACCTCGAGGAAGGTGGAGCGCTCGGCCAGCTGCTCGATCGGGTAACCGCGGTAGCGCAGAATGCCCTGCTCGCCGTCGAGGTAGGTGATCGCGGATTTATAGGCGGCGGTGTTGCCGTATCCGCTGTCCAGGGTGACCAGACCGGTCTGGGCTCGGAGCTTCCCGATGTCGAAGCCCTTGTCACCGACGGTGCTGTCGACCACCGGGTAGGTGTATTCACCGTCCGCGTACCGCAGTACTACAGAGTTGTCGCTCACGTCATCCCTCACCGACGTAGTGCCTCTTCTTCGAGGTGCCCTGACTGTCTCTACCATCCCCCATTTGGCTCAGGAGAGTGCACTCGGGGTCGACCATTGGGCCTATCGGCGGCACTCAGTGCCGCCAACCTGCTCATCTTGCCCCCTTCGCCCCGCTTCTGGAAGCCGGGGTGGGGGTGGGGTGGTGTTTCCCACGCCCGTCGCCGCTCGAACCGCGCCGCCCTCGGTGCCCGGCCCGCCGGCCGGCTCACACGGCGAGGCGGTGCGCGAGGCCCGTGCAGCGCCTGCCTGCGGAAACGGTCCTGACCGCCTGGCCTATCGCCTTACGGGACCCGACCAGGACCACGAGCCTCTTCGCGCGGGTGACGGCCGTGTACAGCAGATTCCGCTGGAGCATCATCCACGCCCCCGTGGTGACCGGGATCACCACCGCCGGATACTCACTGCCCTGCGAGCGGTGGATGGTCACCGCGTACGCGTGCGCCAGCTCGTCCAGCTCGTCGAAGTCGTACGGGACCTCCTCGTCCTCGTCCGTCAGCACGGTCAGCCGCTGGTCGTCCATGTGCAGCGCCGTGACGACACCGACCGTGCCGTTGAAGACGCCGTTGCGCCCTTTCTCATAATTGTTACGGATCTGGGTGACCTTGTCGCCGACACGGAAGACCCGGCCGCCGAACCGCTTCTCCGGGAGGTCCGGCCGCGCCGGGGTGATCGCCTGCTGAAGCAGCCCGTTGAGCGTCCCCGCGCCGGCCGGGCCGCGGTGCATCGGCGCGAGGACCTGCACATCGCGGCGCGGATCGAGCCCGAACTTCGCCGGGATCCGGCGGGCCGCCACGTCGACGGTCACTCTGCCCGCGTCCTCGGTCTCCTCCTCCACGAACAGGAAGAAGTCCGGGAGGCCCGAAGTGATGGGCGGCAGACCGGTGTTGATCCGGTGGGCGTTGGTGATGACACCGGACTGCTGCGCCTGCCGGAAGATCCGCGTCAGACGCACACTCGGCACCGGACCGCCGTCCGCCAGCAGGTCCCGCAGCACCTCCCCCGCGCCGACGCTCGGCAGCTGGTCCACGTCCCCCACCAGCAGCAGGTGCGCGCCCGGCGCCACGGCCTTGACCAGCTTGTTGGCCAGCAGCAGGTCGAGCATCGACGCCTCGTCGACGACGACCAGGTCCGCGTCCAGCGGCCGGTCCCTGTCGTACGCCGCGTCCCCGCCGGGCTTGAGCTCGAGCAGCCGGTGCACGGTCGACGCCTCGGCGCCGGTGAGCTCGGCGAGCCGCTTCGCCGCGCGGCCGGTGGGAGCGGCGAGCACCACTTTGGCCTTCTTGGCGCGGGCCAGTTCGACGATGGAGCGGACCGTGAACGACTTGCCGCAGCCGGGGCCGCCCGTCAGCACGGCGACCTTGGCGGTCAGGGCCAGCCTGACGGCCGCCTCCTGTTCGGGCGCCAGCTTGGCGCCTGTGCGGTCCGCGAGCCACGCCAGCGCCTTGTCCCAGGCGACGTCCCGGAAGGCGGGCATCCGGTCGTCCTCCGCGGTCAGCAGCCGCCGCACCTGCCCCGCGAGGGACAGCTCGGCGCGGTGGAAAGGCACCAGGTACACGGCCGTCACGGGCTCTCCCCCCTCCGGTCCCGGCACCTGCTCCCGTACGACGCCCTCCTCG
Organism: Streptomyces sp. NPDC054847; assembly: GCF_053610925.1. Lineage (NCBI taxonomy): Bacteria > Bacillati > Actinomycetota > Actinomycetes > Kitasatosporales > Streptomycetaceae > Streptomyces > Streptomyces sp. NPDC054847. The sequence goes on from NZ_JBSGZJ010000118.1 coordinate 6,182, forward strand.
TCGGCCGCGAGCTCCGCGAGGCACTCGATGACAAGACCGGTGTCGACCTGGAGCAGCTTCACCGCGTCGCCGATCAGCTGCTCCTCCGGCAGGAAGCAGTGCCCCTGGTCCGTCGACCGGGACAGGGCGTACTGCAGGCCTGCCTTGACCCGCTCGGGGCTGTCGTGGGGTATGCCGACCGCTTGCGCGATCTTGTCGGCGGTCAGGAACCCGATGCCCCACACATCGGCGGCCAGGCGGTACGGCTGGTTCCGCACGACCGAGATGGAGGCGTCCTCGTACTTCTTGTAGATCCGCACGGCGATCGACGTCGAGACGCCCACCCCTTGGAGGAAGACCATGACCTCCTTGATGGCCTTCTGCTCCTCCCAGGCCACGCCGATCATCTTCGTCCGCTTCGGCCCGAGGCCCGGCACCTCGATGAGCCGCTTCGGCTCCTGCTCGATGACATCGAGGGTGTCCGTGCCGAAGTGGTCGACGATCCGCTCGGCGATCCTCGGCCCGATCCCCTTGATCAGACCGGAGCCCAGATAACGCCGTATGCCCTGGATGGTGGCCGGCAGGACGGTGGTGTAGTTCTCCACGGTGAACTGCTTGCCGTACTGCGGGTGGGAGCCCCAACGGCCCTCCATCCGCAGCGACTCACCGACCTGCGCGCCGAGCAGCGAACCGACGACGGTGAGCAGGTCGCCGCCACGGCCGGTGTCGACGCGGGCGACCGTGTAGCCGTTCTCCTCGTTGGCGTACGTGATCCGCTCGAGCACGCCTTCGAGCACAGCGGGTTGGAACGCGACCGGATTGGACATGCCCCGACGTTATCGCCGCGCTCCGACAGCGCGGGCGGCCTGTGGACAACCCCGCTTCCGGCCGAGCAGGCCGACTGCTCGCCGTCCCACGGCGGCCAACGGTGGTCGCCGCGCCCCGCCCGCCACGAAGAGGGGGCCCGGTCAATGACCGGGCCCCATACGCTCCCCCCGCCAAGGCCCGGCGCCGTCCCCCCGGATGCGCCGCCCCGAAGCCTTGACGACACATACGACTCCGGTGACGCAAAGATGGTTGCATGATCGCGCGGAGTAATTTCCGCCATGTTCCCGGGATCGGTTCCGGCCACGACGGCTCCTCCCGCGCGTGCCTGGTGCGGTGGCCTTCAGGGAGCATCCGTGTGCGCGAAGTGCTGCTCCACCAAGACACCGCCGTCCGCCGCGTACGCGGTGACCGTCCAGCCCTCCGTGCCCCGGGCAGGGTCGGCGAAGGCGTAGTACGTTCCCCAGCCCGGGTCGCCCTGCAGACGGAGCACGGACGCCGCGAACCGCTCGCCCGAGTCGAGGCGGACCTCGATCCGGGACGGGACCGTGTCGGTGCGGAACGCGCCCCGGTACAGGACGTGTCCGGGGTCGATGTCCCTCCCGGAGCTGAGGCTGCCGTCGCGGATGCTGTCCCCGGTGTAGGAGCGGGCGTCGTCGATCGCGGCGGTGAGGTCGCCCGGGCCGACGACGTAGTTCTGCCGGCCGTCCGGCAGCAGTGCCATGCCGATGCCGTGGCCGAGGGCCACCGGTTCGTACGGCTGTACCGTCCGGATGCTCGCGGGAGTGGAGGTGACCGGCGGTGCCGTCGCCGGCGGGGGCGGGGCCGGGTGCGGTGACCGGCCGCTCAGGGGCACGAGCGCGAGCACGCCGGCGATCACGGTGACCGCGCCCGCGACGGCTGCGGTACGGCGCCGCCGCGCCGCCCTTCCCCGGCGCAGCACCTCGTCCACCGGCGGCGGGCCCACGCGCACGGCGTCCGCCTCGCGGCGCAGCGCGTCGACGAGTCGCATGTCGTCCTCGTTCACGGCAGCCGCTCCCCCGTCATGTGCGCCGGGACGATGCCCGGATGCTCGCGCAGCTTCTTCAGCGCGCGTGCCGTATGACTGCGCACCGTACCGATCCCGGTGCCGAGCAGCCGGGCCACGTCGCTCTCGCTGCGGTCCTCCAGATAGCGCAGTACGACCACCGCCCGCTGCTTCGGCGGCAGTTGGCCGAGCGCCTCCATCACGGCCCCCCGCTGTGTCACGGCGTCGGTCCGGTCCGGGGCGGCGGTCTCCGGGAAGCGGGTGGTGAGCCACTCGCGCAGCCGGATGCGCCGCAGCCGGTCCACGTTGGCGTTGATCATGATGCGCCACACGTAGGAGTCGGGGTCGTCGGCCCCTTGTACGCGTTCCCACTTCACATACGCCTTGGCCAGGGCCGCCTGCACCAGGTCCTCCGCGTCGTGGTGATGTCCGGTCAGCAGATGGGCGGTACGGAGCATGCGTGGCCAGCGGCTGACCACGAACGCCCGGAACTCCGCCTCCGCGCTCGTCTTCAAGCGAGTCCTCGTGTTCGCCGTCCGCGCGCGGCGCACGCCACGCTGTTGTGCCGCTCCCTCGTTGCCGGCGCAACAGCGTGACATGGCCGCCCTGCGGGGGGGACTGTCAGCGGCCGGCCAGGAAGGGCTCGAACGACAGAGTGGCGAGCACCTCACCGTCCGCCCCGTACGCGGTCACCTTGACGGTCTCCTCGGGTCGCCCCGCGCCCGCCGCGTCCAGGTAGTACGAGCCCCAGCCCGGCTCACCCGGCAGCATCAGCATGCCCGCGGCCTGCTCGGGGCCGGTGCCGACGCGGACGGTGATGCGCGAAGGCACCGTGTCGGTGCGGAAGGCGCCCGTGAACAGGGCGTCGTCCCCGTCGGTCTGCAGCCCGCCGCTGAGACTGTTCGGGCGGATGCTGTCCCCGACGTACGCCTTGGCCCGCTCGACGGAGCCCTCGAAGTCCTCCCAGGCCACGACATAGTTCTGCCTGCCCTGCGGCAGCAGCCCCATCTTCGCGCCCTGGCCTATCTCCACGGGCTGGTACGGCTGCACGACGCGCGGGCCTGTCCCGGCCGTGGTCACGGCCGCGGTCTCGGTCGCCGCCTCGGTCGCGGTCGCGGCGGGCGTCACGCTGCCGGTGCCGTCGGCCGCGGCCGTCGTGGTCTGCGCCGCGCCGTCGCCCAGGGCGAGCGCCGTCCCTGCGCCGCCCGCGAGAGCCATCGCCATGACCCCTGCCATGACGAGCCTCTTCGTCTTCATCGGTCCTCCGCTGTTCGTGTGCGTGGTCGGTGTTGCCTTCACGTCTCAGACGGAGGACGACGCCCGCGTCTATGTCAGCGTCGGAGGACTTCTTTCCGCACGGGCCCGCGGAGCGCCACAGGCGCGCCCGGCGCCACGGAACACATCACCACGCCCACGCCGGACCGCCTCCCCCTCACGGCGCCCTCGGCCACCGGCTTCATGTGGCCGGTGCCATCGCCGATGACGCAACCGGGCTTGCCCTCCGGACCGGTCAGGGCAGCAGCTTCACCATTCTCGCGCGGGCGCCCCACTCATCCGCGCCGTGGTGTTCGCGGCAGGCGACTGGTCGACGTTCGTGGCGGCCGCCAGACGCGGCCGACACGAGAACTCCCCAAGGCGACGGCACGACTGTGGAGACCGTTGATCGACGTGGCAGTTGCCACCCTGTGCGAGCCGGAACTGCGGTTCAGGACCGGCTTCATGAAGGACGAGGTCGACTCTGCCGCAGCAACGCTCGACAGCCTCTTCAACCGCCGTCAGCCGGTCAGCCGTCGGCCGACGACGTGCCGGCGCAACGCCCCGCGGCCGGCGCTCAGAACGCCTCCGACGCGAACCTCCCCGCCGTCTCCTCCAGAACCTCCATCCCGTCCCGGGCCCACAACCCGTCGTTGAACAGCTCCACCTCGATGAAGCCCGTCCAGCCGGCCGACTCCAGCCGCTCGCGCCACTCGCGCATGTCGATCGCGCCGTCGCCGAGCTGGCCGCGGCCGTTGAGGACACCGGCGGGCAGCGGGGTGGTCCAGTCGGCCAGTTGGAAGGAGTGGATGCGGCCCGCGGCTCCCGCGCGGGCGACCGCCGCGGGAGCCCGGTCGTCCCACCAGATGTGGTACGTGTCCACGACCACGCCCACCTGGTCGGCCGGGAAGCGTTCCGCGAGGTCGAGGGCCTGGTCCAGCGTCGAGACCACGCAGCGGTCCGAGGCGAACATCGGATGCAGGGGCTCGATGGCGAGACGGACGCCGCGTTCGGCCGCGTAGGGCGCGAGCGAGGCCAGAGCGTCCGCGATGCGTTCCCGGGCCGCGACCAGGTCGCGGCTGCCCGCCGGGAGGCCGCCCGAGACCATGACCAGCGTGTCCGTACCCAGCGTCGCCGCCTCGTCGATCGCGGCGCGGTTGTCGTCCAGCGCGCGGGCGCGTTCGGCCGGGTCGAGAGCTGTGAGGAAGCCGCCCCGGCACAGGGACGTGACCGCGAGGCCCGCGTCCCGTACGAGCTTTGCCGTGGCGTCCAGCCCGTACTCGGCGACCGGTTCGCGCCACAGGCCCACGGCCGGGACGCCGAGCCGGACGCACGCCTCCGCCAGCTCGGGCAGGGACAGCTGCTTGACCGTCATCTGGTTGATGCTGAAGCGCGAGAGAGGATTCACTGCGGGACTCCGTAGACGTTCAGCAGGGACTTCATCCGGGTCTCGGCCAGCGCCGGGTCCGGGAACAGGCCGAGTCCGTCGGCGAGTTCGTACGCGCGGGCCAGATGCGGCAGCGAGCGCGCCGACTGGAGGCCGCCGATCATCGTGAAGTGGGACTGGTGGCCGGCCAGCCAGGCGAGGAACACGACGCCCGTCTTGTAGAAGCGCGTCGGAGCCTGGAACAGGTGCCGGGAGAGTTCCACGGTCGGGTCGAGCAGCTTGCGGAAGCCCTCCGTGTCGCCCGTGTCCAGGACCCGTACGGCCTCCGCCGCCAGCGGCCCCAGCGGGTCGAAGATGCCGAGCAGGGCGTGGCTGAAACGTCCTCCCGCCGCCGGACCCTCCCCCGCGATCAGTTCGGGGTAGTTGAAGTCGTCACCGGTGTAGCAGCGCACCCCCTGCGGCAGGCGCCGGCGCAGTTCCACCTCCCGCCGCGCGTCCAGCAGCGAGATCTTGATTCCGTCGACCTTGTCGGGGTGGGCCGCGATGACCTCGAGGAAGGTCTCCGTGGCGGCGTCCAGGTCGGGCGAGCCCCAGTAGCCGTCCAGCGCCGGGTCGAACATCGGGCCGAGCCAGTGGAGGATCACCGGTTCCGACGCCTGGCGCAGCAGGTGGCCGTAGACGTCCAGGTAGTCCTCGGCGGACGTCGCTGCCGCGGCCAGCGCCCGGGAGGCCATCAGGATCGCCTGCGCACCCGTGGACTCGACGAGGGCGAGTTGTTCCTCGTAGGCCGACCGTACCGACGCGAGCGACGCCGGCCCGGTCAGCTGGTCGGTTCCGACGCCGCAGGCGATCCTGCCGCCGAACGCCTGCGCCTCGGCCGCCGAGCGCCGGATCAGCTCGGCCGCGCCCGCCCAGTCGAGACCCATCCCGCGCTGCGCGGTGTCCATGGCCTCCGCCACGCCGAGCCCGTGCGACCACAGGTGGCGGCGGAAGGCGAGCGTGGCGTCCCAGTCGACGGCGGCGGGAGAGTCGGGACTGATGTCGGCGTACGGGTCGGCCACGACATGGGCGGCGGAGAAGACCGTACGGGAGGTGAGCGGAGCCGAGGTCGTGAAGCTCAGAGGTTCGGTGCGCGGCTCGTACGCGGTCAAGGAGCCGTCGGCCCGCGGGAGTCGGATGGTCACAGCGACAGCTCCGGCACCTCGAGCCGCCGGCCCTCCGCCGACGAACGCAGGCCCAGTTCGGCGAGCTGCACGCCCCGCGCGCCGGCCATCAGGTCCCAGTGGTAGGGCTCGTCGAGGGCGACGTGGCGCAGGAAGAGCTCCCACTGGGCCTTGAAACCGTTGTCGAAGTCGGTGTTGTCCGGGATCTCCTGCCACTGGTCGCGGAACGACTCGGTGACCGGCAGGTCCGGGTTCCACACCGGCTTCGGGGTGGCGGAGCGGTGCTGGGCCCGGCAGTTGCGCAGACCGGCGACCGCGGAGCCGTGGGTGCCGTCGACCTGGAACTCGACGAGCTCGTCGCGGTTGACCCGTACCGCCCAGGAGGAGTTGATCTGGGCGATCGCGCCGCCCTCGATCTGGAAGGTGCCGTACGCGGCGTCGTCGGCGGTCGCCGCGTAGGGCTTGCCCTGCTCGTCCCAGCGCTGCGGGACGTGGGTCGCGACCTGTGCGCTGACCGAGGTGACGCGGCCGAACAGCTCGTGCAGCACGTACTCCCAGTGCGGGAACATGTCGACGGTGATACCTCCGCCGTCCTCGCTGCGGTAGTTCCAGCTGGGGCGCTGTGCCTCCTGCCAGTCACCCTCGAAGACCCAGTAGCCGAACTCGCCCCGCACGGACAGGATCTGCCCGAAGAAGCCGCCGTCGATGAGGCGCTTCAGCTTCAGCAGGCCCGGCAGGAAGATCTTGTCCTGGACGACGCCGTGCTTGATTCCCCTGTCCTGGGCGAGGCGCGCGAGTTCCAGCGCGCCGGCCAGGTCGGTGGCGGTCGGCTTCTCGGTGTACAGGTGCTTACCTGCCGCGATCGCCTTCTTCAGCGCACCGACGCGGGCGGAGGTGACCTGCGCGTCGAAGTAGATGTCGATGCTCTCGTCCGCGAGGACGGCGTCGAGGTCGGTCGAGACCTCGGTGATCGAGTGCCGTTCCGCGATCTCGCGCAGTGCGTGCTCGCGCCGGCCGACGAGCACCGGCTCCGGCCAGAGCACCTCGCCGTCGCCGAGGTCGAGACCGCCCTGTTCGCGGATCGCCAGGATGGAGCGCACCAGGTGCTGGCGGTAGCCCATCCGCCCTGTGACGCCGTTCATGGCGATCCGCACTGTCCTGCGTGTCACGAAGTGCCTCCATCTTTCATCTCGGTTCTTCCGAGTTCCCTCGATATGAGCGTAGCAAGCGCTTTCTACGCGATAAGAAGCTAGCCTGCCGACAGCGGCCTGGACAAGGGGGCCGCTCCATCTCCCGCGGAGGAAAGCGATGACAGTCACCCTGGCGGATGTGGCGGCCCGCGCCCGGGTGTCCCCGGCGACCGTCTCCCGCGTACTGAACGGCAACTACCCGGTCGCCGCGTCGACGCGGGAGCGCGTGCTGCGAGCGGTGGACGAGCTCGACTACGTCCTCAACGGCCCGGCGAGCTCACTCGCCGCCGCCACGTCCGACCTCGTCGGCATCCTCGTCAACGACATCGCCGACCCCTTCTTCGGGATCATGGCCGGAGCGGCGCAGACGGAGATCGGCGGGCAGGAGGGTACGGGCCGGGCGGGCGGCGAGAAGCTCGCCGTCGTCTGCAACACCGGCGGCTCCCCCGAACGTGAACTGACCTATCTCACCCTGCTCCAGCGCCAGCGCGCGGCGGCCGTGATCCTCACCGGCGGCGCCCTGGAGGACCCCGACCACATCGCCGCCATGACCGCGAAACTCAGCAGGCTCGCGGACGCCGGGACCACGGTCGTGCTGTGCGGCCGCCCGCCGCTGCCCGGCAGCGACGCCGTCGTCGCCTCGCTCGCCTTCGACAACCGCGGCGGCGGACGGCGGCTCACCGAGCACCTGCTCACGCTCGGCCACCGCCGCATCGGGTACGTCGCCGGACCCGTGGAACGCACCACGACCCGCCACCGGCTCGAGGGCCACCGCGCGGCGATGGCCGCCGCCGGGCTGGGCGGGGACACGGCGGAGCAGGAACGGCTCACGGTGCACGGCCCGTACGACCGCAGGTCCGGCTACGACGCCACCCTCGAACTGCTGCGCAGGGACCCGGAACTGACGGCGATCGTCGCCGCGAACGACACCGTCGCGCTGGGCGCGTGCGCGGCGCTGCGGGACCAGGGCCTGCGGATCCCCCACGACATCTCGGTCGCGGGCTTCGACGACCTGCCCTTCTCCGTGGACGCGGTGCCGGCGCTCACGACCGTCCGGCTCCCGCTCTTCGAGGCCGGGGCCCGCGCCGGCCGGCTGGCGATGGGCAACGAGGCGCCGCCGCCCGGAGGCATCGCCTCGATCGCGGCGGAGCTGATGGCCCGGGACTCGACGGCGCCACCACGGGCGTGACGGCACGGGGGGAGACGGCACCGGCGTGACGGCACGGGTGACGGCTCCGGCGTGACCCGTCGGCTCCGTCCCCACGGCTCTCGGTCACCGGCAGCCGGGGCGTCCCGCGCCCGGCCGCCCCGGCGCGGGGCCGTCGGCGGCCCTGCCGTACCGACGGTCCCGCACCGCACCCCGCACCACCCGAACGGCCCACACCGCTCGCCGCCCGGCAGGCACCACCAGACGCTGAGGTTCCTGCCCCTGAGGACGGAGAACGAGCATGACCAGTAGCACTCGAAGCACCCGAACCGCCTCCTCCCGTACAGGCGGCGGGTCCGCCTGGGCCACCGGCGGCACGGTGTTCGCCGGTGTCCTGATGCTGGTGGAAGGCGTCTTCGGCATCCTGTCCGGGATCGCCGCGATCGCCGAGGACGACGTGTACACGCGCGTCGGCGACTACGTCTTCAAGTTCAATCTCACCACTTGGGGCTGGATCCATCTGATCCTCGGCATCCTGGTGGCGGTCACCGGCTGGAGCATCCTCCAGGGAGCCGCCTGGGCGCGGGGCCTCGGTGTGGGGCTGGCCGCGCTGGTCATCGTCCTTCAGTTCATGTGGCTGCCGTACCAGCCGATCTGGGCGGTGGTGTCCATCGCGATCGCCGTGTTCGTCATCTGGTCCCTGACCTCCCATCACGGACGCGGGTCGGATCACGACCGCACGACCGCGCACTGAAACCACCGCGCCCCTCGGTGACACCGGGAAGGTGCAGGAACGCAGCCCGGCCGGGGCCTCCTGGCGCTGCTCGCCCTGGTGAAGCCGGCCGCGCTCGTCGTCGCCGCCTCGTGCGGCTTCCAGGGCGGACGGATCTTTCCCGCGGTGTTCGTGGGCGTGGTCGGGTCGGCGACGAGGACGGCGGCCATCAATCGTTCCCGCGTGGCTGATCGTCACCGGCCGCCCCGAGATGCGGAGCGGGGGCACTGCGGAGCCGACAGGGGCCTTGCAGGGCAGGCCGTGCGGGCTTAGCGTTGACTGAGTCAACGCTGACCCCGGAGCCGATCATGCCGATACAAGAGATCCGCGCGTTCAACCGCTTCTACACCAACCTCATCGGCGCGCTCGACTACGGCAAGCATCTGTACACGCCGTACACGCTCACCGAGTCCCGTGTCCTGTACGAGCTGGCGCACAGCCCCCGGACCGACGCCGCCGACCTGCGCGGCGAACTGTCGATCGACGCCGGGTACCTGAGCCGGCTGCTCGCGAAATTCGAGCGCGACGGGCTCGTCGCCCGCGGCCCCTCCGAGCGGGACCCGCGACGCCAGCGGATCACGCTCACCGACCGCGGCAGGAAGGCCGCCGCGCTGCTCGACGAACGGTCCCGGCAAGCCGTCGGCGCGCTGGTCGCCGACGTGCCGGAGCGGGACCGGGACCGGCTCGCGGAAGCGCTGAGCACCGTACGGGAGCTGCTGTCGCAGGCACGGCCCGGCTCCGCCGCCGAGCCGGTCCTGCGGGATCCCGGCCCCGGTGACCTGGGGTGGATCGTCCAGCGGCACGGCTCGCTCTACGCCGCCGAGTACGGGTGGGACGCCGGCTTCGAGGGGCTGGTGGCCCGGATCGTCGCCGATTTCGCGCAGGAGCACGACCCCCGGCTGGAGCGGGTGTGGATCGCCGAGACGGACGGGCGTCCGGTCGGCTCGGTGATGTGCGTACGGGACGACGCCCCTGACACGGCCCGTCTGCGGCTGCTGCTCGTCGAGCCCGAGGCGCGTGGGCACGGCCTCGGCGACCGGCTGGTGCGCGCCGCCGTGGATTTCGCGCGCGATGCCGGGTACCGGGACATGGTGTTGTGGACCAACGACGTACTGACCGCGGCCCGCCGGATCTACCAGCGCGCCGGGTTCACGCTCGTCGCCGAGAAGCCGCACCGCTCGTACGGAGCGGATCTGGTCGGCCAGGACTGGCGGCTGTCACTTCAGGAAGGAACGGATCGATGAAGTTCGCCTTCTCGACCCTCGGCGTGCCGGGCAGGCCGCTGACGGAGGTGGCCAGGCTCGCCGCCGACAGCGGATACCAGGGCGTGGAACTGCGCGCCCATCCGGAGGAACCGGTGCACCCCGGCATCGGCACGACCGAACGGGCGGAGGCGGTCAGGGAATTCGAGCGCGCGGGCGTCGAGATCCTCACCGTCGCCGGCTACGCGCGGATCGCCGCGCCGGGTGACGACAAGCCCGTGATCAAGGAGATGGAGGAGCTCGGCCGGCTGGCCAAGGACCTCGGGGCGCCGTTCGTCCGGGTGTTCCCCGGCGGCGGCGACCAGGACCCGGCGCAGGCCGACGCGATCGCCGCCCGCCGGCTCGCCGCCGCTGCGGAGACCGCCGCCGACCTCGGCGTGCGCATCCTGCTGGAGACGCACGACTCGCACCGCACGGGCGCCGATGTCACCCGGGTGCTGGGTCTGGTCGGTCACAAGCACGCCGGGGCGCTGTGGGACGTGATGCACACCTGGCTGGGCGGCGAGGCGCCGGAGGCGACCCACGCGGCGCTGAGCCCCTTCCTCGGATACGTACAGGTCAAGGACGTGGCCTCCCGCGAGGACCTGACGCCGCTGCCCCTGGGTCAGGGCGTGCTGCCGCTCGCGGAGTGCCTCGCGCTCGCGGACCCGGGCGGCTGGGTGTGCTGGGAGTACGAGAAGCGGTGGTACCCGACCGCCGCGGAGCTGCCGGGGCTGCTCACCGAGGGCAGGGAGCATCTGCTCTCGCTGCTCTGAGGGGCCGGCTCCGAGCGGCCGGCTTCTGCGACGTTTCTGAGCAGCCTGCTTCTGAGC
>NZ_JBSGZJ010000119.1:0-11816 GCF_053610925.1 Streptomyces sp. NPDC054847
CGACTAGCGCACCGCCACCGCACGCAGACGGACGTCGGCGCGCCGCTCGGCGGCGGCGTCCGTGTCCGACTTGGCGCGCTCCAGCGCACGCTCGGCACGCTGGACGTCGATCTCGTCCGCCAGCTCGGCGATCTCCGCCAGCAGCGACAGCTTGTTGTCCGCGAACGAGATGAAACCACCGTGCACCGCGGCGACGACGGTCCCACCCTCGCTCGTGCGAATGGTCACCGGGCCCGATTCCAGCACACCCAGCAGCGGCTGGTGACCGGGCATGACGCCGATGTCGCCGGACGTGGTGCGCGCGACGACCAGGGTGGCCTCGCCGGACCAGACACTACGGTCGGCGGCGACCAGCTCGACGTGCAGCTCAGCAGCCAAGGTTGGCTCCTCGGGTCACCACCCGGCGGTCATGCCGGGTGTTGGGTCAATTCTAAGGGGCGTGAAGAAGGGGGCGGGACGTGCCCGCCCCCTTCAGCGAGTCATGCGACTCAGGAGACGCCGAGCTCCTTGGCGTTGGCCTTGAGGTCCTCGATGCCACCGCACATGAAGAACGCCTGCTCGGGGAAGTGGTCGTACTCACCGTCGCAGATCGCGTTGAACGCGGCGATCGACTCGTCGAGCGGCACGTCCGAGCCGTCCACGCCGGTGAACTGCTTGGCGACGTGGGTGTTCTGGGACAGGAAGCGCTCCACGCGACGGGCACGGTGGACAACCAGCTTGTCCTCCTCGCCCAGCTCGTCGATACCGAGAATCGCGATGATGTCCTGGAGGTCCTTGTACTTCTGCAGGATCCCCTTGACGCGCGTGGCGGCGTCGTAGTGCTCCTGCGTGATGTAGCGCGGGTCCAGGATGCGGGACGTGGAGTCCAGCGGGTCCACGGCCGGGTAGATGCCCTTCTCGGAGATCGGACGGGAGAGAACCGTCGTCGCGTCGAGGTGGGCGAAGGTGGTGGCCGGGGCCGGGTCGGTCAGGTCGTCCGCGGGGACGTAGATCGCCTGCATCGACGTGATCGAGTGACCACGCGTCGAGGTGATGCGCTCCTGCAGCAGACCCATCTCGTCGGCCAGGTTCGGCTGGTAACCCACCGCGGACGGCATACGGCCGAGCAGGGTGGACACCTCGGAGCCGGCCTGGGTGTACCGGAAGATGTTGTCGATGAAGAAGAGCACGTCCTGCTTCTGCACATCGCGGAAGTACTCCGCCATGGTCAGACCGGCCAGGGCGACACGGAGACGGGTGCCCGGGGGCTCGTCCATCTGACCGAAGACCAGCGCGGTCTTGTCGATGACGCCGGACTCGGACATCTCCTCGATGAGGTCGTTGCCCTCACGGGTACGCTCACCGACGCCCGCGAACACCGACACACCGTCGTGGTTGTTGGCGACGCGGTAGATCATTTCCTGGATCAGAACGGTCTTGCCGACGCCGGCACCACCGAACAGACCGATCTTTCCACCCTTGACGTACGGGGTGAGAAGGTCGATGACCTTGACGCCGGTCTCGAACATCTCGGTCTTCGACTCGAGCTGGTCGAAGTTCGGAGCCTTGCGGTGGATGGGCCACCGCTCACCGATGTTGGCGTTCTCCTCGGGGACGTTCAGCACCTCACCGAGCGTGTTGAACACCTTGCCCTTGGTGAAGTCACCGACGGGAACGGTGATGCCGTTGCCCGTGTCGGTCACCGCGGCCTGGCGGACCAGACCGTCGGTGGGCTGCATCGAGATCGCGCGGACCAGGCCGTCACCCAGGTGCTGGGCGACCTCGAGGGTCAGCGTCTTGAGCGCGCCCTCCAGAGCCGGGTCGGCGACCTGAACGGTCAGCGCGTTGTAGATCTCCGGCATCGCGTCGACGGGGAACTCCACGTCGACGACCGGGCCGATGACCCGGGCGACGCGGCCCGTGGCAGCGGCCGTCTCAACTGTCGTCGTCATTACTTGTCACTCCCCGCGGTCGCGTCGGCCAGGGCGCTGGCTCCACCGACGATCTCGCTGATTTCCTGGGTGATTTCGGCCTGGCGGGCCGCGTTGGCAAGCCGGGAGAGGCTCTTGATGAGCTCCCCGGCGTTGTCGGTCGCCGACTTCATCGCGCGGCGGGTGGCGGCGTGCTTGGAGGCAGCCGCCTGGAGCAGCGCGTTGTAGATCCGGCTCTCGACGTAGCGCGGCAGCAGGGCGTCGAGGACGTCCTCGGCCGACGGCTCGAAGTCGAACAGCGGAAGGATCTCGCCCTTCGTCGCCGTCTCCTCCTTCGCCTTCTCGAGGCTGAGAGGCAGCAGCCGCTTCTGAACCGGCGTCTGCGTCAGCATCGAGATGAACTCGGTGAAGACGATGTGGAGCTCGTCCACACCACCCTCGGCCGTGTCCTTCTCGATCGCCGCGATCAGCGGGGCCGCGACCATCTTGGCGTCCGCGTACGTCGGGTTGTCGGTGAAGCCCGTCCACGACTCCGTGACCTTGCGCTCACGGAAGCCGTAGTACGCCACACCCTTGCGGCCGACGATGTACGCGTCGACCTCCTTGCCCTCGCCGCGGAGCCGCTCGGTGAGCTGCTCCGCCGCCTTGAGGGCGTTGGCGGAGTAGCCGCCGGCCAGACCGCGGTCGCTCGTGATGAGCAGGATCGCGGCCCGGGTCGGGTTGTCCACCTCGGTGGTCAGGGCGTGGTTCGTCGTCGACCCCGTCGCCACCGCGGTCACCGCGCGGGTGAGCTCGGTCGCGTACGGCGTGGAGGCGGCCACCTGGCGCTGCGCCTTGACGATGCGCGAGGCGGCGATCATCTCCATCGCCTTGGTGATCTTCTTGGTCGCGGTGACGGATTTGATGCGACGCTTGTAGACCCGGAGCTGGGCTCCCATGAGTCAGGTCCCTTCCGTCGTCTACTTGGCGGTGCTGACCGGAACGTCCTCGCCCAGAAGCTTGCCGTCCGAGGTCTCGAACTGCTTCTTGAACGCGGCGATGGCGTCAGCGACGGACTGGAGGGTGTCGTCCGACATCTTGCCGCCCTCGGCGATGCTGGTCAGGAGCTCCTTGCGCTCACGGCGCAGGTACTCCAGCAGCTCGACCTCGAAGCGACGGATGTCCGCGACCGGGACGTCGTCCATCTTGCCGGTGGTGCCGGCCCAGACGGAGACGACCTGCTCCTCGACGGGCATCGGCTGGTACTGAGCCTGCTTCAGCAGCTCGACCATCCGCTTACCGCGCTCCATCTGCGCCTTGGAGGCCGCGTCCAGGTCGGAACCGAAGGCGGCGAACGCCTCCAGCTCGCGGTACTGGGCGAGGTCCACACGCAGACGGCCGGAGACCTGCTTCATGGCCTTGTGCTGGGCGGAACCACCCACACGGGAGACCGAGATACCGACGTTCAGGGCCGGACGCTGGCCGGCGTTGAACAGGTCGGACTCCAGGAAGCACTGGCCGTCGGTGATGGAGATGACGTTGGTCGGGATGAACGCCGACACGTCGTTCGCCTTGGTCTCGACGATCGGCAGACCGGTCATCGAACCGGCGCCCATGTCGTCGGAGAGCTTGGCGCAGCGCTCCAGCAGACGCGAGTGCAGGTAGAAGACGTCACCCGGGTAGGCCTCACGGCCCGGCGGGCGGCGCAGCAGCAGGGACACGGCGCGGTAGGCGTCGGCCTGCTTCGAGAGGTCGTCGAAGATGATGAGGACGTGCTTGCCGTCGTACATCCAGTGCTGGCCGATGGCCGAGCCGGTGTACGGGGCCAGGTACTTGAAGCCGGCCGGGTCGGACGCCGGGGCGGCGACGATCGTCGTGTACTCGAGCGCGCCGGCCTCTTCCAGGGCGCCGCGAACGGACGCGATGGTCGAGCCCTTCTGGCCGATGGCGACGTAGATGCAGCGGACCTGCTTCTTCGGGTCGCCGGAACGCCAGTTGTCACGCTGGTTGATGATCGTGTCGACAGCCAGAGCGGTCTTGCCGGTCTGACGGTCACCAATGATCAGCTGACGCTGGCCGCGGCCGATCGGCACCATCGCGTCGACGGCCTTGTAGCCGGTCTGCATCGGCTCGTGCACCGACTTACGGGCCATGACGCCCGGGGCCTGCAGTTCAAGGGCGCGCCGGCCATCGGTCGCGATCTCGCCGAGGCCGTCGATCGGGTTGCCGAGCGGGTCGACGACCCGGCCCAGGTAGCCCTCGCCGACACCGACCGAGAGGACCTCACCGGTGCGGGTGACCGGCTGACCCTCCTCGATACCGTTGAACTCGCCGAGGACGATCGCACCGATCTCGCGCTCCTCGAGGTTGAGGGCGAGACCGAGGGTGCCGTCCTCGAACTTCAGCAGCTCGTTCGCCATGGCCGAGGGAAGACCCTCGACCTTCGCGATACCGTCGCCGGCCAGGCTGACCGTGCCGACCTCCTCGCGCGAGGCCGCGTCCGGCTGGTACGACTGGACATAGTTCTCCAGCGCGTCCCGGATCTCCTCCGGCCGGATCGTGAGCTCCGCCATCTGGGTTCCCTGCTCTCCTTGTTGGGCCCGAAGTTTCTTTGGGGGTCTGGGGGCCGACCCCCAGGAATCTTCTGCAATCTCTGCACGGCCCAACCGGGCCGCTGGTCTTGCTGTTCTGTTCTGCGCTGCGCCGTCAGCCGGCCATGCGACGGGTCGCCTCTTCGAGGCGCTCCGCGATGGTGCCGTTGATGATCTCGTCACCGACCCGCACCGAGATCCCGCCGAGGACCGTGGGGTCCACTTCGAGGTTGAGGTGCATGTCACGGCCGTACATCCGCGCCAGACCCGCGCCGAGACGCTGCTTCTGCGCCTCGGTCAGCGGCACCGCCGAGGTGACGACGGCGACCATCCGGTCCCGCCGCGCCGCGGCGAGCTTGGACAGGGACTCGAGTCCCGACTCCAGGCTACGTCCCCGCGGGTGCGTGGCGAGACGGACGACCAGACGCTCGGTGATCGGGTCGGCCTTGCCGCCGAGCAGGCTGCTGAGCAGCTCGCCCTTGGCGGTCGCCGTGCCCGACCGGTCGGTCAGCGCCGACCGCAGGTCGTTGCTGGACGAAAGGATCCGGCCGAAGCGGAACAGCTCGTCCTCGACGTTGTCGAGCACACCGGTCTTCTGCGCCGCGGTGAGGTCGGCGGTGTTCGCCAGTTCCTCGAGCGAGTCGACCAGGTCGCGGGACTGCGACCAGCGGGACCGGACCATGCCCTTGACCAGGTCGGCGGTCTCGCCGCTGATCTGACCGGCGAAGATGCGTCCGGCCAGCTCGGCCTTGGCCTCGGCGGCCTGCGCCGGGTCGGTGAGGACCCGACGCAGCGACACCTCTCGGTCGAGCAGCGCGGTGACGGCGGCCAGCTCGCCGGCGAGCTTCGCCGCGTCGACCGACGTGTTGTCGGTCAGCGCGTCGAGCGACTCGTGCGCGACGGCCAGCGCCTCGCGGCTGGCTCCGTTCATCGGGTGGCCTCGGCCTTCGAAGCGCCGTCCTCGAGCGAGTCGAGGAAGCGGTCGATGGTGCGGCTCTGGCGGGCGTGGTCCTCGAGGGACTCACCGACCAGCTTGCCGGCCAGGTCGGTGGCGAGCTTGCCCACGTCCTGACGCAGCGCCGCGGCCGCGGCCTTGCGGTCGGCCTCGATCTGGGCGTGGCCGGCCGCGATGATCTCCTCACGCTGCCGCTGGCCTTCCGCCTTCATCTCCTGGATGATCGCGGTGCCCTGCTCGGTCGCCTCCTGGCGGAGACGCGCGGCCTCGTGACGGGCCTCGGCGAGCTGCGCCTTGTACTGCTCAAGCACGCTCTCGGCCTCGGTCTTGGCGGCGTCGGCCTTCTCAATACCGCCTTCGATGGCCTCGCGACGCTCTTCCAGAACCTTGTTGATGTTCGGGAGGAGCTTCTTGGCGAGGAAGCCGAAGACGATGACAAAGGCGATCAGACCGATGACAAGCTCGGGAATCGGCGGGATGAGCGGGTTTTCCGCACCTTCCTGCGCGAGCTGAACCAGGGGGTTCACATCAGTGCCTTTCGTCTGTTTCTACTGGACGGCCCGAGAATCAGGAGCCGTAGACGAACGGCATGACCAGGCCGATCAGGGCGAGCGCCTCACAGAAGGCGAAGCCGAGGATCTGGTTGGCGCGGATCAGACCGGCAGCCTCGGGCTGACGGGCAAGAGCCTGGGTTCCGTTTCCGAAGATGATGCCGACGCCGACGCCGGGACCGATGGCCGCGAGGCCGTAGCCGATGGAGCCGAGGGCCTTGAGGTCACCGGTGACGGCGGCAAGAGTCTGGGACATGCCAGTTCTTCCTTCTCTTTCAAGAACCGGTGGGGGTTGGCCACCGGCAGTCTGCGGGATACGGGGCGAGCGGAGCTCAGTGGTGCTCGGCGAGCGCGCCCTGGATGTAGGTGCAGGTCAGGAGGACGAAGACGTACGCCTGAACCGCCTGGATGAAGAGCTCGAAAGCCGTCATGACGACGACCATCACGAACGAGACGCCGGCGTAGGCGAAACCGATGCCGTTCAGCAGGTACCAGCTGGCGATCGTGAAGAGCAGCAGCAGCGTGTGACCCGCGAACATGTTCGCGAAGAGACGGACCGCGTGAGTGAACGGGCGGACCAGGAGGTTCGAGAACAGCTCGATCGTCGCGGCCAGGTAGGCAACCGGGCCGAGCGACTTGTCGAAGCCGGTGATGTTCTTCCACGCTCCGCCCCAGCCGTGGCGCTTGAACGTGAGGCTGACCCACAGGATGTAGACGATCAGCGCCAGGACCATCGGGTACGCGATGATCGACGTCACCGGGAACTGTGCCAGCGGGATGATCGACCAGAGGTTCATCACCCAGACGAAGAAGAACAGCGAGACCACGAGCGGAACGTACTTCTCGCCCTCACGCTTGCCGATCGTCTCGTAGACAATGCCACGGCGGATGAAGTCGTAGCCGGCTTCGGCGACCATCTGCAGCTTGCCGGGGACGACCTGGGGCTTGCGGAATGCAGCCCAGAAGAAGCCGACGATGATGATCGAACCGAGCAGGGCGAGCAACATCGTCTTGTTGAAGTACAGGTTGCTGTCCGCGTCGCCCCAGAGGGGCTCGAACAGGAACGAGTGCAGGCCCGGTGCCGGAAAGCCACAACCGTCAAAGATGTGGCAGTCGGTCTCGAAGGCGAGCACCTGCGTCGGGTCAGCACTCACCGCGGGCTCCTTCAGCGTGGCGCATAGGTACGGCAACCTCGTTGTGTCGGCGCGGCACGAAACCGCGGGTCGGCACTGGACTGGTGTTTCGAATGGTGGGGCGGCAGTGGGGCATCAAGCCTCGCGAATAAGCAGGCGTCAGCTCAGATGCCCGCGCCCGCGATGCCGCAGTTGGCACCGGACGATAGCAGGATCCCGAACGCGCCCTTATACCGGCCCTACCCCTCACGACGACGGCCCCTTGTTTCCGGGCTTGCTGCCGGCAGAGGAGTCGGGTTCGACGTAAAGGATCTTGGCCTTCATGTGTGCACGGGTCTGTGCACCGATCCAGACGAGGGTCAGCGCGACCAGCGTGATGGCGAAGGCCTTGGGGTTGAACAACGTGGTGTTCTTGAACATCGCAACAAAGATGAACAGCAACAGCAACTGTGCCGTATAGAGCATCAGACCCATGGCCTGGAACAGCTGCGGCAACGACTTCGCCACACGCTGCAGGACGTACAGCCCGATGCCCATGAAGAGGATCACCACCAGCGTGGCCACGATCGCCCCGAGCGCGCCCTTGCCACCCGCGACCACTGCGCTGACAACGGCGGCAACAGCGCCGGCGGCTGCGGTGGGTACGGCGGCATGAATAAGGATGCGTGCGTCGTTGGACGGCATGGCGGCATCTCCGCTTGCTGGTGGGGGCAAAGTGGTGTCGTCATGGACGAGCGTAGGCCCGGTCCCGAGATGGGCCTCGGGGGCCAACGAACCGTCGCACTACGGTCCTTCGGCGCTGTCTCCGGGTCTCGTGAACGGTATCACAAACTATTTGATGAGGTCTTTACCCAGTGGTGTGCCAACTCTCACACATGAGAGTGAACCCGCCCGTGTGTGCACGACAAGCGGACGGAATGTCTGGTAATGCAACGGTCTGACCCTCGGGCGTCATCTCATGACCGCGGACATGCCTCCATAGGAGTACAAGGATCCGGCCCGCCCGCGCACGCATGTGGGCCCCGACGCTCGCGCATCGGGGCCCACGGAAGGGGGTGAACTGGCTCAGCAGGAAATGTTCTTGATGCCCGAGCCCTTGGTCCACGCGATACCGCCGTAGCGGAACGACGCCTTCTTGTTGGAACCGATCGAGAACTCGGGGTCCCTCCTGGCCGCCACGGTGACACTGAAGCAGGCCTTGCGGCTGCAGGTGTTCTCGACCTCGACCATGCGGTTGAAGCGCTGGTTGTACCAGCGGACGACCTTCACACAGTCCGCGACGCGGGCCGTCGCGGTCTCCTGCACCGCCGCCTGCGGCGCGGCCACGGCGGCCGGGGCCAGCATGCCCACCGCCCCGAAGATGGTCGCCGCGGCCAGGGCCGTCGTTGCTGCCTTGCGCATATGAATCCCCCTGTTGAGAACAGAGCACGGAACGCGGCCGGCCTGGTCAGGGCCCGCCGCTGCGGTCGGCATCAACCTAGATCATTCGCGTCGTCACACGGTGTGACGAGCACCGATAATCAGGCACGCTGTCTCATAAACCTCTGGCGGCCGAACGGCCCCAGCGTCAAGACCGGGGAGCTGACGCTCCTCGCCCTTGCACCAGCGGGGGCGCAAGCGACGGATTGCCGGATCTGTGACCTCTGTTACGGCTTGATCCGGTCAGCGGGCGGAGTCCGCCCTGCTCCGCTCCGGGAAACGGGCCCGTGCTCCCACGGCTGTCGCGCCGTTGACGCCGCTGACGCCCACGCCGACCGGGATCCGCGGACCCTCCTCGTGGTCGGGAGCCGCCGTGCCGTGCTGTTCGGGAGCGCCGGCCGTGGCCGCCGCGGACCTCGAACGGCGGCGGTAGCGCGGCGGCACGAGGCTCTCCGCCCACCGCGGCGCCCTCGGCGTGAACCGCGGCAGCAGCAACAGCACCAGGCCGATCGCGCTCAGCACCACCACCGCCAGCACGATCCACATGGACTTCGAGTGGATGGAGTACGCGACGACGCCGAAGGCGATCAGCGCCGACCAGAAGTACATGATCAGCACGGCCCGGCTGTGCGAGTGGCCGACCTCGAGGAGGCGGTGGTGGAGGTGGCCGCGGTCCGCCGCGAACGGCGACTGGCCCTTCCAGGTACGGCGGACGATCGCCAGCAGCAGGTCCGCGACCGGGATCGCGATGATGGTCAGCGGCAGCAGCAGCGGGATGAACACCGGCAGCGCCGCGTGCGTGGCCTGGCGGGTGCCGCCCTCGAAGATCCGCAGGGCGTCCATGTCCACCTGGCCGGTCACGGAGATCGCGGCCGCCGCGAGGACGAGTCCGATCAGCATCGAGCCGGAGTCACCCATGAAGATCCTGGCGGGGTGCATGTTGTGGGGCAGGAAGCCCAGGCACATGCCCATCAGGATCGCGGTGAACAGGGTGGCGGGGGACGCCGCCTCGATGCCGTAGCTGAACCAGATCCGGTACGCGTAGAGGAAGAACGCCGCGGCCGCGATGCACACCATGCCGGCCGCGAGACCGTCGAGGCCGTCGACGAAGTTCACCGCGTTGATGGTGATGACGACGAGGGCGACGGTGAGCAGGGTCCCCTGCCAGCTCGTCAGCGAGACGGTGCCCACACCCGGGACCGGGATCCACAGGATCGTCAGGCCCTGTACGACCATGACGCCCGCGGCGATCATCTGGCCGCCCAGTTTGATCAGGGCGTCGATCTCGAACTTGTCGTCCAGGACGCCGATGATCCAGATCAGGGCGGCGCCGGAGAGCAGCGCGCGTGGTTCGTTCGACAGCTCGAAGACGCTGTTCAGGTTCTCCAGATGGTCGGCGACCAGCAGTCCGGCGCAGAGGCCGAAGAACATCGCGATGCCGCCCAGCCGGGGCGTCGGTTCGCGGTGTACGTCACGGGCGCGGATCTCCGGCATCGCGCCGGTGGCGATGGCGAACTTCCTCACCGGCCCGGTGAGCAGATACGTCACCGCGGCCGTGACACATAGCGTCAGCAGGTAATCACGCACGGGCTGCCCCACAGGAATCGCTGGCCATCTCAGCCCCACACCTTAGCTGTGGTAGCCACATGCTTGAGGACACGCGGGGCTCTGTGATGGTTGCACGGCGACGGCACAGCAATGCTGCTACCCCGCGAACGGCGGGAATCCCGCGACGAGACCCTGTACCTTTCCGCGGATGTCGTGCGGCTCGCCCTGCTCCCGCAGCGCCGCCGTGAACAGGGTCGCGATCCGGTCCATCTCCTTGCGGCCCATGCCCTGCGTCGTGACGGCGGCGGTGCCGAGCCGGATGCCCCGGCCGTCCCCGTACGGCAGCGCGCAGGTGTCCAGGACGATGCCGGCGGCGGCGAGCCGGCCACGGGCCACCCTGCCGTCGACGCCGAGAGGTGCCGGGTCGGCGCCGACGATGTGGGTGTCCGTGCCGTCCGTCAGCACGGCGAAGCCCTCCGCCGCGAGCGCCCCGGCCAGTTCTCGCGCGTTGGCGACGACCTGATGCGCGTACGCGGTGAACGCGGGCGTCGCCGCCTCCCCGAAGGCGACGGCCTTCGCGGCGATGGTGTGCATCTGGGCCCCGCCCTGCGTGAACGGAAACACCGCCCGGTCGATGCGCTCCGCCAGCTCGGAGCCGCAAAGGATCATCCCGCCGCGCGGACCGCGCAGGACCTTGTGGGTGGTGGCGCACACCACGTCCGCGTACGGCACCGGATTCGGCGCCGCGCCGCCGGCGACCAGACCGATGGGGTGCGCGGCGTCCGCGATCAGATAGGCGCCGACCTCGTCCGCGATGTCGCGGAACGCCTCGTAGTCGGGGTGGCGGGGATAGGAGATCGACCCGCAGACGATCGCCTTCGGCCGGTGCTGCCGGGCCAGATGGCGCACCTGGTGGTAGTCGATGAGCCCGGTCTCCGCGTCCACCCCGTAGGCGACGAAGTCGAACCACCGGCCGGAGAAGTTCGCCGGCGAACCGTGCGTGAGGTGCCCGCCGTACGGGAGCCCCATGGCGAGCACCGTGTCACCGGGCCGCAGCAGGGCCGCGTACGCCGCGAGGACCGCGGAGGAGCCGGAGTGCGGCTGCACATTGGCGTGGTCGGCGCCGAACAGGGCCGTCGCCCGCTCGATCGCGATGCGCTCGGCGGCGTCGACGAGCTCGCAGCCGCCGTGGTGGCGGGCGCCCGGATAGCCCTCCGCGTACTTGTTCGCGAGCGGCGACCCGAGAGCGGCGAGCACCGCGGGAGAAGTGAAGTTCTCCGCGGCGATGAGCTGGAGGGTGGTCGCCTGCCGCTGCGACTCCCCGAAGAGGATGTCCGCGATCTGGGGATCCTGGCGGCGCAGTGCCTCGAACGACGTCGACGGCACGGAAGGCACTGCGCGGGCTGCATCGGTGACGGACATGACGGCTCCGGGGCCTCGGGGGGAGCTGCGGCACATCCAATGTAGAACCGGCGGGGCGCTGCCGCGCGGTGCGTGCGCAACCCGGTTACGGGCGGGTTGTTCCGCTGCGCGGGGCCGTTCCCCACCCCGCACCTTCCCGGAACCGAGCTTCGCCCGGACCCGAACACCGCGCTCCGCGCGGTGTTTCCAGGGGCTCTGCCCCCGCACCCCCGGGGCGCCCCCCCCCCCGCGGGCGGAGGTGTGAGGAACGCGCCCCCCCCCCCCGCCCCCCCCGGCCCACCCCGGCCCCCCCCCGCGGGGTCAGGGCG
>NZ_JBSGZJ010000119.1:11826-16984 GCF_053610925.1 Streptomyces sp. NPDC054847
CGGTGTTTCCAGGGGCTCTGCCCCCGCACCCCCGCGCCTCAAACGCCGGCGAGGCTGAAGTTGTCAGGACCGCGCCCGGACCCCCGTCAGCGCCGTGACCACCGGGTCCAGCGCCTGATGGATCTCGTCGCCGATCGAGCGGAAGAACGTGATCGGCGCCCCGTACGGATCGAACACCTCGTCCGCGTCCGGGCTCGGCGCCAGCAGCCATCCCCGTAGCGCCGCCGCGGCCCGCACCAGCGCGCGCGCACGTTCGACGACGCCGTCCTCGCGGGGGTCGGGCAGGGTCGCCGGGTCTATGGCGCGTACGAGGCGGGTGAACTCCTTGAGCGTGAAGGTCCGAAGGCCCGCCGAGTGGCCCATCGAGATGACCTGCGCACGGTGGTCACGCGTGGCCGTCAGGACGAGGTCCGCGCGGATGACGTGCTCGTCGAGCAGCTCACGCCCGACGAACCCGCTCGCGTCCGCTCCGAAGTCCGCGAGGACGATCTCGGCGTTGGCCTCCATGGGGGCGCCCTCGTGGCCCCACGTGCCCGCGCTCTCCACGATCAGGCCGCCCGTGAGGGGATCGCCGAGGCGGTCGCTCAGGGCATGGCGGGTCAGCCGCTCGGTGATGGGCGAGCGGCAGACGTTGCCGGTGCTGACGTGGAGGATGCGGAAGGCCTGGCCCGTGCTGCTGGTTTCCGCTATGCCACGCCCCTCAGGGGCGGTCAATTGGCCACCTCGAGGTCTGGTACGACCTTGCGCAGCTCGTCCGCGGACAGGGCGCCCTCACGCAGCAGGACCGGCACCTTGCCGGTGACGTCGACGATCGACGACGGAACGATGCCGGGCGTCGGGCCGCCGTCGAGGTAGACGGAGACGGAGTCGCCGAGCATCCCCTGGGCGGCGTCGCAGTCCTCGGGCGAGGGGTGTCCCGTGAGGTTGGCGCTGGAGACGGCCATCGGGCCGACCTCGGTGAGCAGTTCGATGGCGACGGGGTGCAGCGGCATCCGGATCGCGACGGTGCCACGGGTGTCCCCGAGGTTCCACTGCAGGGACGGCTGGTGCTTGGTGACCAGGGTCAGCGCGCCGGGCCAGTAGGCGTCGACGAGCTCCCATGCCTGCTCGGAGAAGTCGGTGACGAGCCCGTGCAGGGTGTTGGGCGAGCCGATGAGGACAGGGGTGGGCATGTTCCGGCCGCGCCCCTTCGCCTCGAGCAGGTCGGCGACGGCCTCGGGGCTGAAGGCGTCCGCACCGATGCCGTACACGGTGTCGGTGGGCAGCACGACGAGCTCTCCGCGGCGGACGGCCGATGCGGCCTCGCGCAGGCCGGTGGTGCGATCCGTCGCGTCGTTGCAGTCGTATCGCCGAGCCATCAGCGGGCCTCCTCGTACACGTGCTTGGTCATGTGCTTGGTCATGGCATGGCCTTGCGGGCGGTGGCGAACCGCGGCCGCTTGTTCAGGTCGGGGTGGTCGGCTGCGTCGGCCCAGCCGGATTCCTCGTTGAAGATCCACGGCACCTGCCCGCCCTGGGTGTCGGCGTGCTCGATGACGACGAGGCCGCCGGGCCGCAGCAGCCGGTGCGCGGTGCGTTCGATGCCGCGGATGGTGTCCAGGCCGTCCTCGCCGGAGAACAGGGCCATCTGCGGGTCGTGGTCGCGCGCCTCGGGTGCGACGTACTCCCACTCGGTGAGCGGGATGTACGGCGGGTTGGAGATGACCAGGTCGACCTGGCCGTCGAGCTCGGGCAGCGCGGTGAGGGCGTCGCCGTGGTGGACGGTGACGCGGGAACCCTCGGCGTTCTTGCGGGTCCACTTCAGGGCGTCCTCGGACAGCTCCACGGCGTGCACGCGCGAACGCGGGACTTCCTGGGCCATCGCGAGGGCGATGGCGCCGGAGCCGGAGCACAGGTCGACGATGAGCGGCTCGACGACGTCCATGGCGCGTACGGCTTCTATCGCCCAGCCGACGACCGACTCGGTCTCGGGGCGCGGCACGAACACCCCGGGGCCGACCTGGAGCTCCAGGTAGCGGAAGAAGGCGCGCCCGGTGATGTGCTGGAGCGGCTCGCGTGCCTCTCGGCGGGCGACGGCCTCCCAGTAGCGGGCGTCGAAGTCCGCGTCCTTGACGTTGTGGAGCTCTCCCCGCTTCACGCCGTGCACGAACGCGGCGAGCTCCTCCGCGTCGAACCGCGGTGACGGCACGCCGGCGTCGGCCAGCCGCTGGGTGGCTTGGGCCACCTCGGCAAGCAGCAGGTTCACGTGCCTACCCTTCCTGTGACGCTCGTGCGGACGTTTCTCTGACCTACGGGACTACGGGAACTGCACCGGCTTCGCCGGGTCGCGGGCTACTGGGCAGCCGCGAGCTTGGCGGCGGAGTCGGCGTCGACGCACGCCTGGATCACTGCGTCCAGGTCACCGTCGAGCACCTGGTCCAAGTTGTACGCCTTGAAGCCGACGCGGTGGTCCGAGATCCGGTTTTCCGGGAAGTTGTACGTACGGATCTTCTCCGACCGGTCGACCGTTCGGACCTGGCTGCGGCGGGCGTCCGCGGCCTTGCTCTCGGCCTCCTCCTGGGCTGCGGCGAGCAGCCTGGAGCGCAGGATACGCATGGCCTGCTCCTTGTTCTGGAGCTGGCTCTTCTCGTTCTGGCAGGAGGCGACGATGCCGGTCGGCAGGTGCGTGATGCGGACGGCGGAGTCGGTCGTGTTGACGGACTGGCCGCCGGGTCCGGACGAGCGGTAGACGTCGATGCGCAGGTCGTTGGCGTGGATCTCGACGTCGATCTCCTCGGCCTCCGGCGTGACCAGCACACCGGCCGCGGATGTGTGGATACGGCCCTGGGACTCGGTGGCGGGCACGCGCTGCACGCGGTGCACCCCGCCCTCGTACTTCAGCCGTGCCCAGACACCCTGGCCCGGCTCGGTCGCGCCCTGACCGCCCTTGGTCTTGACGGCGACCTGGACGTCCTTGTAGCCGCCGAGCTCGGACTCGGTCGAGTCGATGATCTCGGTCTTCCAGCCGACGCGCTCCGCGTAACGCAGGTACATCCGCAGCAGGTCGCCCGCGAACAGGGCGGACTCGTCGCCGCCCGCGCCGGCCTTGACCTCGAGGATGACGTCCTTGTCGTCGCTGGGGTCGCGCGGGACGAGCAGCAGCCGCAGCTTCTCGGTGAGCGCCTCTCGCTGCTTCTCCAGGTCCTTCACCTCGGCGGCGAACTCCGGGTCGTCCTGGGCCAGTTCACGGGCCGTCCCGATGTCCTCGCCGGTCTGCTTCCAGGCTCGGTAGGTGCCGACGATGGGCGTCAGCTCGGCGTAGCGCTTGTTCAGCTTGCGCGCGTTCGCCTGGTCGGCGTGGACCGAAGGGTCGGCGAGCTGCTTCTCGAGATCGGCGTGCTCGCCGATCAGTTCCTCGACCGCTTCGAACATCGATGGCTCCTGGTTTCGTACGCGAAGGGGTGGCTGCGGTGGCTGCTCAGAACGGACAAAGCGCCGGTCCCGGCCACCCTGGAGGGGGCGGCCGAGGACCGGCGCAGTGGCTCGCTACTTCTTGGCGGAGCCGGCAGCCTTGCCGAAGCGGGCCTCGAAGCGGGCCACGCGGCCACCGGTGTCGAGGATCTTCTGCTTGCCCGTGTAGAACGGGTGGCACTCGGAGCAGACCTCGGCGCGGATGTTGCCGCTCTGGATCGTGCTACGCGTGGTGAATGCCGCACCACAGGTGCAGCTGACCTGGGTCTCGACGTACTCGGGGTGGATGTCGCGCTTCAAGGTGTCTCCTAGGTTCGGGAGGGCGCCGGGTCGCACGGGCGGGGATGCTCGTACGTGAACCGGGGCCGACGTACCAGTCTGCCAGGACCGGCCGTATCTCCCAAAACCGGGGTGGTCGCCGAAGTATTCCTGACGGTCGAAGTGGGTATTACGGGCTCTTCACGACGGTGGCGGCGTCGCCCTTGTCGCCCGCCGAGTCCCGCACCGCGGAGGCAGGGATCGGCCTGTCCTGCTTGAGCGCCGTCCACACCTGTCGCGCGCCGGTCTCGACGGGCACGACGCGGTTGGGGTCGGCGGGGTCGTACTCCACCGGCATCGTGATCATGTGGACGTCCTCCGCGCCGAGGGCGCCGAGCCCTCTGGCGAAGCCCATCAGCTCGTTCACCGAGTCCAGCTCGGAGTCGGGCGTGATCGCCTTGGTACCGGCGTCGGCGAGGTCGAGGAGCTTCTTCGGGCTGCTGAACACGCCCACGTCCTTGACCTGCTCGATGAACGCCTTCATGAAGGCCTGCTGGAGCTGGATGCGGCCGAGGTCGCTGCCGTCGCCGACGCTCTTGCGGGTGCGTACGAGGCCGAGCGCCTGCTCCCCGTCCAGGCGGTGGGTGCCGGGCCGGAGGCTCAGGTGGCTCTTGCTGTCGTCGATCGGCTGCGTGGTGGTGATGTCGACGCCGCCGAGTTCGTCGACGAGCTTCTTGAAGCCCGTGAAGTCGACCTCGATGTAGTGGTCCATGCGGATGCCGGACATCGCCTCGACCGTCTTCACGGCGCAGGCGGGGCCGCCGATCTCGTAGGCGCTGTTGAACATCGCCCGCTCGTCGCCGGGGACGTCGGTGCCGTCACGGCCGGTGCAGTCGGGCCGCCCCACCATGGTGTCGCGCGGTACGGACACGACGCTCGCGGTCTTGTGGCCCTGATAGACGTGGACGACCATCGCGGTGTCGGAGCGGGCGGCGCCGTCGTCGTCGCCGTACCCCGAGTTCTGGCCGGAGCGTGAGTCGGAGCCGAGCACCAGGATGTCCATGGAGCCGTTGTCGACGTTCTTCGGGCGGTCCTCGCCCAGTGCCGTCTTGATGTCGACGCCCTGGAGGTTCCCGTTGAGCTTGAAGTAGAGAAGGCCGAGACCTGAGCCGCCGACGAGCACCAGGGCGGCCGCCACCCATGCCACGACCGTCCAGGTCCGGCGGGCCTTCGTGGGGGGCTTGCGGCGTCTGCCGCTTGGTGGTCCCCCTACGCCCCCTGGGCGTAGGGGGACTATTCGGCCGCCACGGCCGTTCCGCTCGCTCATGCTCTCCTCGGCTCTCGCTGCTCCCGCTACCCCCGCTGGTGGTGTTCAGGCGCGGTTTGTCGTAGTTGCTCAGACGTCGGAGCAGCGAGAAGCGTTGCACGGCCCGGTGAGAACTCCCTGAGAA
>NZ_JBSGZJ010000120.1:0-16972 GCF_053610925.1 Streptomyces sp. NPDC054847
GGGAAGGGGCGGGGAGGGGAAACGCCCGCCGCAGGCGTCACGCACCCGCACCCGCACCCGCCGCCGCCCGTCGCGCCACCGCGTCCTCGTCCGTCTCCGCGTCGTACGTGACCAGCTTCGGCAGCACCGCCGCCAGCACCCCCACCGACACCAGACACACCACTCCGCCGCTCCAGATCGCCGGACGCGTGCCCGTCCAGCCCGCCATCGCGCCGGCGCGGACCTGGCCGAGCTGCGGGCCGACGCTGTACGAGAGGACCTCGATGCCCGCCAGGCGGCCCCGGAGGGACTCGGGGATCGTCTGGTTCCAGATCGTCGAGCGGCCGAGGCCGCTCAGCATGTCGCCGGCGCCCGCGAAGGCCAGGCACAGCAGCACCAGCCACACGTTCGAGAACCATCCCGCCGCGGCGACCGCCAGCCCCCACCCGGCCGCGCCGAAGACCACGAAGAGGCCGTGCCGGCGTACCCGTGACGTCCAGCCGCTGGTGAGGCTGAGCAGCACGGAGCCGACCGAGCCCGCCGCGTACATGAGGCCGAGGGCCCACTCCGCGTCCAGGTCGTCCGCCAGGAACGGGAAGATCGTGTTCGGGAAGGCGAACACCATCGCGGCCAGGTCGATGGCGTACGTCCCCAGCAGCACCGGTCGCGACCACGCGTACCGCGCGCCCTCCGCGATGCCCCGCAAGGAAGGCTTTTGCGCGTCGTGCGCCGGCGGCGCCGGGTCCAGGCGCAGGCACAGCAGCACGGAGACGGCGAAGCCGACGACGGTGAGCCCGTACGCCGTCGCGTGACCGGCGTAGGCGACGACGACGCCCGCCACCGCCGGACCGGCGATCGCGCCCGCCTGCCAGCGGACGGCGTTGAGCGCCGCGGCCGCCGTGAGCTGGTCGTGCGGCACGATACGGGCGATCAGCGAGTCCAGGGCAGGGCGCTGCAGCCCGGCACAGGCAGAGACGCCCGCCGCCACCAGGTACAGGGGCCAGAGCATCGGCTCGGGAAGCGCGGCGTTCACGAGCAGGATCAGCGCCAGGAGGCCGAGACCGGCCTCGGTGCCGAGGATCATCCTGCGCCGGTCTACGGCGTCCGCCAGGGCACCGCCGTAGAGACCGAAGACGATGAGCGGGACCAGTTCGACCGCGCCCATCGCGCCCACGGCGAGCGGGGAGCCGGTCAGGTCCTTGATCTGGAGCGGCAGCGCGATCATCGCCATGAAGCTCGCGAAGTAGGTGACCAGCCCTTGTATCCACAGAAGCCGGAACCCGCGGGACGACCGCAACGGGGAGAGGTCGGGCAGCACGGCGGCGAGCTTGGAGGGCTTGGAGGTCACGGGTGGCCATGTTCGGTCCGCTGATGGCCCCGGGCAACCGAATTTCCCCCGGTGTCACCAGCGGGGCGGCGGCGGTGCCGTCAGCTGGTCCGCGAGACGCGACAGCCGGTCCCTGAAGCGCGACCGGCCGCGCGGCGCCGGCACGCAGTTCTCGCCGGCCGCCGCGCTCACCAGGTGCTGCACCGTGTCGATGTCGATCTCGGCCGCCCCGTCCGCGTGGTCCGGGCCCGGAACCGTCAGCGCCTCGTGCGCCAGGCCCCGCACCTCGTGGTCGCCGCCGTCGAGGGCCAGGACCGTTGCCCCGGCCCGACGCGCGTCGTGGACCCGTTCCAGCAGGCCCGGGTCGGGCGCGGCGGGGGCCACCAGCAGCAGGGTCTCGCCGCGCCGGGCCGCCTCGAGCCTGCCCAGCCCGACGGCCAGATGCGCCGGGTCCCCGGCGCCCACCCGGTGCCGCACGAGCGTCGGGGCGAGCTCCGGCTGTCCCGACCATGCCGCCTCGTCGACGAGGTGGGCGGCCATGTGCCACGGCTCGTACTGCCGCGTCCCCACCAGCAGCAGACCGCCGCCGCGCGGCACCACGGAGGAGCGCAGCGCCCCGGCGAACCGGCGGGCCGCCGCGGGCCATTGGGTCCCGGCGAGGACTTCGCGCAGCAGCGCGACGCGTACGGCATCCATGGACCGGCATCCTGCACCGCGCCCCCGCCCGGCGCGGCCCGGTCGGGCACGGCTCACTCGATAGGGAGGCCGTACCGCGAAGTAAGGTCGGGCCATGACTACTAGTGGTACTGAAAGTCAGGGCTCCGCGGCCAAGGCGCCCGCCAAGGACCCCTGGGACCTTCCCGACGTCTCCGGCCTCGTCGTCGGCGTCCTCGGCGGCACCGGCGACCAGGGCCGGGGACTGGCCTACCGGCTGGCCAGGGCCGGCCAGAAGGTGATCATCGGTTCCCGTTCCGTGGAGCGCGCCGAGGCCGCCGCCCAGGAACTGGGCCTCGGCATCGAGGGCGCCGACAACGCGGAGTGCGCGCGGCGCAGCGACGTGGTGATCGTGGCCGTGCCGTGGGACGGGCACGCCAAGACGCTGGAGACGCTGCAGAAGGAGCTCGCCGGCAAGCTCGTCGTCGACTGCGTCAACCCGCTCGGCTTCGACAAGAAGGGCGCGTACGCGCTCAAGCCGGAGGAGGGCAGCGCCGCCGAGCAGGCGGCCGTCCTGCTGCCCGACTCGCGGGTGACGGCGGCGTTCCACCATTTGTCCGCCGTGCTGCTTCAGGACGAGTCGATCGAGGAGATCGACACCGATGTGATGGTGCTGGGCGAGGTCCGCGCCGACACCGACATCGTGCAGGCGCTGGCCGCCCGTATCCCTGGTATGCGGGGCGTCTTCGCCGGCCGCCTGCGCAACGCCCATCAGGTCGAGTCGCTGGTCGCCAACCTGATCTCGGTCAACCGCCGTTACAAGGCACACGCGGGGCTGCGCGTCACCGACGTGTAGGGCCGTCCCCGGCGGCGCGTTCTCGCGGGGCGGGGGCGCGCACGGGGGAGACGGGCGGGCAGGGGGACGCATGGGGGACACTGGAGGGCCGAACCGCCCGCAGGACCCGACAGGAGCCGTACCCCATGCCCCGCCTCGCTCTCTACTCCCTCGCCGTCTGCGCCCTCGCCGTCGTCGCGGCGGTGATCTCCTTCGTGCAGGGCATGTGGCTCGGGGTCGTGTGGGTGCTCCTCGCGGGCCTCGCGTCGAACATGGCCTGGTACTACCTGCGCCGGGCGAAGGCGGAGCGGGCCGCCGGGTCCGGCTCCGCCTGACGCGTCAGGCGCGGACGGCGCAGAACTCGTCCTGTCCCTTCCAGAACTCGAACAGGTCCCGGCCGCAGTAGACGCCGAGCTCGTCCACCCCGAGCGCCTGCATGATCCCGTAGACGGCGTCGAAGAACATGCCGTTGACCTCGGGGATGAAGAGGACGACGAAGACGATGATCAGCCCGAACGGGGCGATCGGCTCGACCTGCCGGCGCACCTTGTACGACAGCCAGGGCTCGATCACGCCGTAGCCGTCCAGGCCCGGGACCGGCAGGAAGTTCAGGAGCGCGGCCGTGACCTGGAGCATCGCGAGGAAGGCCAGCGCGAAGCGGAACGCGACCGGGACGCCGTCCAGGGCGCCGAGCCAGAACGGGGCGGTGCACACGGCGGCGAACAGCACGTTCGTCAGCGGTCCCGCGGCCGAGATCAGGCTGTGCTTCCAGCGGCCGCTGATGCGGTTCCGCTCGATGAAGACCGCGCCGCCGGGCAGACCGATACCACCCATGATCACGAAGATGACGGGCAGCACGATGCTCAGCAGGGCGTGCGTGTACTTCAGCGGGTTCAGCGTCAGATAGCCCTTGGCGCCGATGGAGATGTCGCCGCCGTGGAGCGCGGTACGGGCGTGCGCGTACTCGTGCAGGCACAGCGAGACGATCCAGGCGGAGACCACGAAGATGAAGACGGCCAGCCCCGGGCTGGCCGCGAAGTCCGTCCACACCGCCCAGCCGGTGACCGCCATCACCGCGGCGATCCCGAGGAACACGGGACTGATGGCGCTGTCGCTGCGGCGCCTGGCGGCGGTGGTCATGAACGCGGCTCCTGGGGTGCGGCGGGGGTGCGGGGCGGGTGTGCGGAGTAGACCGCACCGGCGCCACGGGGTCAAACGTCCCGGGGCGGTTCCCGGTTCCTGCGCCTGCCCAAGGGCGCGCCGGCGACACCGGTGCGCGGGTGACGCCACCGGTGTCGCCGACCGGTACGCGGTCGCGTCAGCGGCACGGGGCGGCGGGTACGACACCGGTACCGGCACGTCGGCGGGCACGGCGAGGCCGTGGGTGTCGGCGGTCGTGGCGCGGGTGGCACCGGCCCGGCGGGCGGCACGCGTTCGGGTCCGGCCCGACCGCCGGCACTCGGTCGCCGATCGTCGGATTCGGCACACCGGAGGCATCGACCCGGTGGGGCGGGTACGCGCTCGGCCTCGGACCGCAGGCCCTGCGCGGGCGGCCTGCGGTACGGCGGGCGGGAGGCGGCGGCCCCGGCCCGGCGGCAGGTGCGTGGTATCGGTCCAGGGACCGGACACGGCCGTGCGCGGGCGGCGCGACCGGCACGGCGGCGACACCGGCACGTCGCCGGGTGCGCGGCGGTCGCGGTGCGGGAGGCACAGGCGCCGGCACCGGGCGCGGGTGGTGCGGGGACAATGGGCCGGTGCGCTATCTCCTGCTCGGCACCACACAGGCCGTCCGCGACGACGGCACGCCCGTCCCGCCCGGCGGCGTCCGGCTGCGTGCCCTGCTGACGGCGCTCGCCCTCCGGGCCGGGCGGACGGTCCCCGCGAACGTGCTGGTCGACGAGGTGTGGGACGGCGACCCGCCCGCGGATCCGGCCGGCGCGCTGCAGGCGCTCGTCGGTCGGCTGCGCCGCGCCCTCGGGCCCGGGGCCGTCGCCCTGGCCGACGGCGGATACCGGCTGTGCGCCGCCCCCGACGACGTGGACCTCCACCGGTTCGACCGGCTCACCGGCGAGGGCACGCGGGCGCTGGAGGACGGCGACGCGGCCGAGGCGGCGGCCCTCCTCGACGACGCCCTCGCGCTGTGGCGGGGACCGGTGCTGGCCGACCTGCCGGACCGTACCGCGGCCGAGGCGCGGTGGGAGGCCCGCAGGCTGGACGCCCGCCGCGCGCGGATCGCCGCGGCGCTCGGCCTCGGCGGCGCCGAGGCCGCGGTCCCGGAGCTGCTGGCCCTGTGCGAGGCGCATCCGCTCGACGAACGGCTCCAGGCACTGCGGATCCGGGCGCTGCGCGACACCGGCCGGCCCGCCGAGGCCCTCGCGGCGTACGAGGAGGTACGCAGCGGGCTGGCCGAACGGCTCGGCACCGACCCGGGCCCGGAACTGGCCGCACTGCACGCCGAGTTGCTGAACCCGCCGGCGCCGGCCGCCCCCCAGGGCAATCTCCGCGCCCGGCTCACCAGCTTCGTCGGACGCGAACCCGAACTGCGCGAGATCGGCGAGGACCTGTCCCGGGCCCGGCTGGTGACCCTGCTCGGGCCCGGCGGCGCCGGCAAGACACGGCTGTCGCAGGAGGCCGCGGAACGGGCGGCCGCACAGCCGGGCAGCCGCTGGCCGGACGGCGTCTGGCTGGCCGAACTCGCGCCCGTCACCGACCCGTCGGCCGTTCCCGAGGCGGTGCTCACGGCGCTCGGCGCACGGGAGACGGTGCTGCGCGGCGCGGGCGCGGAGGAGCTGCGTGCCGCCGACCCGCACGGCGCCGACCCGCTCGTGCGTCTCGCCGAGCACTGCGCCCGGCGCCGCATGCTGGTGCTGCTCGACAACTGCGAACACGTCGTGGAGGCCGCGGCGCTGCTGGCGGAGCGCCTGCTGGGCAGCTGTCCCGGTCTGACGATCCTGGCCACCAGCCGCGAACCGCTGGGTGTCCCCGGCGAGCAGGTCCGCCCGGTGGGTCCGCTGCCGGACGCGACGGCGCTGCGGCTGCTGGCCGACCGGGGCGCGTCCGCGCGGCCGGGCTTCCGTGTCGACGCGGACGAGGGGACCGCCGCCGCGGCCGTCGAGATCTGCCGTCGCCTCGACGGACTGCCGCTCGCCGTCGAACTGGCCGCGGCGCGGCTGCGGATGCTCACCCCGCGCCAGATCGCCGACCGTCTCGACGACCGCTTCCGTCTCCTGACGAACGGCGCCCGTACGGTCCTGCCCCGTCAGCAGACGCTCCGCGCGGTCGTCGACTGGTCCTGGGACCTGCTCACCCCCGAGGAACGGGCGGTCCTGCGCCGCCTGTCGGTCTTCGCCGGCGGCTGCGACCTGCCGGCTGCCGAAGCGGTCTGCCCCGCACCGGGCCCGGCCGGGACCGCCGCCGACACCGGGGACGTGGGTGACGTCGCCGGAGTGGTCGGCGCCCTTGTCGACAAGTCGCTCGTCGTCGCCGAGCCCGCCGCCGACGGGCGGATGCGGTACCGGCTGCTCGAGACCGTCGCCGAGTACGCCGCCGAACGGCTCGACGAGGCCGGAGAGCGGGCCGGGGCCGAGCGGCGGCACCTGGTGCACTACCGGGAGCTCGCCCGCACCACCGACCCCCGGCTCCGCGGTCACGGCCAGCACGCCGCCCTCGCCCTGCTGCGGCGCGAGTACGAGAACCTGCGCACCGCCCTGCGGCGGGCGGTCGCCGCCCGCGACGAGCACGAGGCGCTGTGCCTCGTGCTCTCCCTCGCCTGGTTCTGGCACATGCAGGACCTGCGCACCGACGCCCGCCAGTGGACCGATGCCGTGTCCGCCCTCCACCACGACCCCTTCGCGCCGCCCGCGCGCCCTGCGCCGCCACTCAGCGAGCGGTGCACGGACTCGCCCCCGCCGCTCACCCCCGAACTGCTCGCGGAGGCCCGGCGGCAGGCCGCGCTGATCCGGATGGTCAACATGGACCACGGCACCGAGAAGTGGACGACTCCGGAGAAGCTCGCCTGGCTGCGCCGCGTCGTCGACGTCTACGACGCGGGCCAGCCGCAGAGCTGCCGCTTTCCCGCCTCCCTGTGGTTCTACGCCGTACTGGTCACGGGCGACGGAGACCAACTGCGCCGCGTCCTCGACCGGACGGTGCGGGTCGCGGAGGAGTACGGCCCGGAGTGGGAGCTGGCCAACGCTCTTCAGTGGCGGGCCAACATCCTGGCCAACCGCGGCATGTGGGCCGGCGACGCACACCGCGACGCGGACCGCAGTCTGCGGATCTTCGAGCGCCTCGGGGACGCCTGGGGTATGGCAGAGGCGCTCTCGTCCCGCGGCGAGGCCCATGAGCAGCGGGGCGCGTACGAGGAGGCCGCCGCCGACTACCGCGCGGCCGTCGAGTCCGCCGCCGTGCTCGGCGCCAGGGGCCAGGCGCTCCTTCTGCGGGCCCGCCTGGCGAACACCCTGTTGGAGACCGGCCCGGGCGAGGAGGCGGAGATCATCCTGCGCGAGGTGGTCTCCGCCGGACACGACACCGGGTACGAGGCGAGGTCACTGGCCAGGGCGCTGCTCGCGACATGGCTCGGCCGCTCCGGCCGCACCGGCGAGGCACGCAGGGAGCTGGAGACGCTGCGCCGGGAGCTCAGGAGCGACACCCTCGCCATCTTCGAGGGCATCGTCATCGGCTCCCTGGCCTGGCTGGACACGGTCGACGGTCGTTATGCGGAGGCCCGCGAGGGAGTCCGTACGGCACTCGCCTACGCCATGGAGCCGTTGTCCATGGTGGTCGCTCCCCAGATTCCGTCGGTGCACATCCTGACGGCGGCGCGTGCGACCGCCGGCGAGGGTGACGCGCTGCTCGCGGCCCGGCTGCTCGGCGCGCACGAAGTGCTGCTTCCACCGCGGCACTTCATGGCCTTGATGGAGCGGGAGAACCGCCGCATCGCCGAGGACGCCGCCCGCGCCGTCCTCGGGGACGCCGCCTTCGAGGACGCGTACGCCGAGGGCGGCGGCCTCACGTTGGAGGAGGCCGCCGCCCTGGTGAGCGGGACGCAGTGAACGTCACGTCTTCTTACGGAACCTGGCGATCGCGAGCGGTGCCGTCACCACCGTGATGGCGGCGGCCCACCCCAGCGTCATCCACACCGAGTGGGCCACCGGCCCGCCGTTGATGAGCGCGCGGGCCGCGTCCGCGAGGTTGGAGAGCGGGTTGTACTCGGTGAACGACTCCAGCCAGCCGGGCATGGTCGACGGCGGTGTGAAGATCGACGACCCGAACTGCAGCGGCATCAGTACCAGCATCGCCATCCCCTGGACGGCCTGTGCCGTCTTCATCGTCAGCCCCAGCAGGATGAAGATCCAGGTCAGCGACGCGCCGAAGACGAGCGAGAGCCCGACGGCGGCGAGGAGTCCGAGCACGGAGGTCTTGATCTCCAGCCCGAGCAGGAAGCCCACGCCGAGCAGGATCGCGATGGCGACCAGCATCCGGCCCACTTCGACGACGATCTTCGCGACGAGGACCGACGACCGGGCGATGGGCATCGTCCGGAACCGGTCCATGACGCCCTTCCTGAAGTCGTCGTTGATGCCTGTCCCGACGGCCATGGCGATGCTCAGGCCCATCATCGCCATCAGCCCGGGGACCACGTAGTTGACGTACACGTCCTGGTTCCCCTTGCCGGAGATCGCGCCGCCGAAGACGTACACGAACAGCAGGGTGAAGACGATCGGCATCAGCAGGACGTCGAACATCGACTCCGGGTCCTGCTTGATCTGCATGATGTTGCGGCGCACCAGGGCGCCGATGTGCCGCAGATTGGCCCGCAGGCCGATCCTCCCCTCCGTGCGGGGAACGGCGGCAGGGGCGGTGACGGTTGCCGCGTTCATGCCGCGACCTCCTCGGGGATCGTGGTGCCGACGGGTGCGGGCGGGGTCTTGCCGCCGGTGATGGCGAGGAACACCTCGTCCAGGCTGGGCAGATGGGTGCCGATGTGCGCGATCCGGAAGCCGTGGGCGCTCAGCACGCCGACGACCGCGGTCAGTTGCTCGTCGCTGAGGATCGGTACGTACAGCTGTCCTTCGTCCGGCACCGCCGACACGCCTCCGATGCCGTCGAGCCCGGCCTCGGCCACCGCCCGTGCCATGGCGGCGAGTTGTGCCGGGTCGCTCGGCCGGATCTGCAGGGTGCGCCCGCCGACCTTGGCCTTCAGCTCGTCCACGGCTCCGCCCGCGATGACCCGGCCCCGGTCGATGACGGTCAGCTCGCTCGCGAGCTGTTCGGCCTCCTCCATGTACTGGGTGGTGAGCAGTACGGTCGCGCCCTCCGCGACCATCCGCCGTACCTCGTCCCAGACCTCGTTGCGGGTGCGGGGATCGAGCCCGGTCGTCGGCTCGTCGAGGTAGAGCACGGCCGGCCGGCCGATCATCGAGGCGGCCAGGTCGAGCCGGCGCCGCATACCGCCCGAGTACTGCCCTGCGGGCCGCTTGGCGGCCTCGGCGAGCGAGAAGCGCTCCAGCAGTTCCTCCGCGCGGCGGCGGGCGTCCTTGCGCGACAGGTCGAGCAGCCGCCCGATCATGTACAGGTTCTCCCGTCCGGACAGCTTCTCGTCCACCGAGGCGTACTGGCCGGTGAGCCCGATGGTGCGGCGCAGCTGACGGGGCTGCCGGACCACGTCGTAGCCGGCGACGGTGGCGTGGCCGGCGTCGGGGACGATCAGCGTGGAGAGGCAGCGTACGAGGGTGGTCTTTCCGGCGCCGTTGGGGCCGAGGACCCCGAGGACCGTGCCTTCGCGGACGTCGAGGTCCACCCCGTCGAGCGCCTTGGTCTCCCCGAAGTGCTTGACGAGGCCCCGTACCTCGACGGCGTTCTTGTCGATTCGCGTCATGGGGACCACGGTGTCCGCCCGCGCCGACAGACGGCCGACAGATCACCGACAGGCCGCCGAGGGACACCGGCAGGCGGGCGGGACCTCGTGGGTGGGGGGCCTAGGGGCAAGCGCCGGTCACGGCCATGTTGTCGACCGACGCGAGCGGGATCTCGACCGGGCCCGCCCGCCCGGCCACGGACAGGCGGACCTTGCCCCCGTCCGCCGACAACAGAACGCCGCAGGTGGTTCCCGAGCCGTGTGTCACCTTCAGGAAGGCGGGCCGGGCCGCGGGCGCCCACCAGGTGAGCGCGGTGCCGGCGAACAGCAGGGCGAGGGCCACGGCGACCGTACGGCGGGCACGGGTGAGCACCCGGGCGGCCCGTATCGCCGTCGCCACCTCGAAAACGTCCACCGACCCGTGATCGCGGTGGATTTCGGCCAGGGTGACGGCGAGCGGCCGGTCTCCCGCCTGTGCGGCGAGGGCGTGCCACAGACCCACCACGGCCAGGGCCAGTCCACCGCCGACGAGCACGGTGACGGCGACCCTCCAGCCGAAGGGCAGCTCGGCGGTGGTGCCCCGCCCCTTGAGCACGATCGCCGCGCCGACCAGGGTGATGAAGGCCGCCAGGCCGTTCCGCCACGCCTCCGCGCTCGCACGCACCGCGGGCAGCGACTCGCGCACCAGTTCCCGGAACCGGTCCCGCTCCGCCAGGTCGGTCGCAGTGGGCGGACCGGCCGGCCTGCGAGGACGCAGGTTCACACGATGTCCAGTTCGAGGCGGAAGCTGGCACCGCACCCCGTCAGGCCCTCCGGGGCGTCCAGGTGGGTGCTGCCGCAGCCGCAGGAGATGTCCAGCACCACGCTCTCCGCCGGGCCGGCGCCCGCGGATCGGCCCACCCCGCCGGTGCCGGTGAGCGCGACCGAGACCTGCCGGTCGACGATCCGGTGGTCGCAGCGGGGACACGGACCGGCCACGACGAAGCCGTACACGTCGCCAGAGCCGTGCGGGGAGACCGTGATCTGCCCGGCTTCGAGCAAGTCGTAGGCGCGGTCGGTCAGTTCACGGTCGGTGGTGGCGAGATAGGCAGGGGCCGCTGCGTCGGACATGGCCACACTGTAATGAGCGCCGGTTTACCTTGAGTGCTGTTTCGACCACTCGTGGCGAGGGGGGCTCATGGCGGTCGGCAGCGGTGAGGGCAAGGTCGGGGACGACGGGGCGATGGCGGGCCGTGGGCGGCAACTGCTGCTGCGGGGGGTGGAGTTGGACCGCCACGGTCGTACCGAGGAGGCGGAGAAGCTCTTCAGGGAGGCCGCAGAGGAGTACGGCGACTTCAACGGGATGTACAACCTGGCGCTGCTGGCGGAGCGCACCGGCCGGATCCGCATGGCCCGTCTCTGGTACACCGAGGCGTTCCGCCACGGGCATCCGGAAGCCGCCAACAACCTGGGGGTGCTGCTGCACAACCAGGAGGACCCGGACGCGGCCCTGTGGTTCCGGATCGCCGCCTCCATGGGTCACCCCCAGGCCGCCGCCAACCTTCGGCGGCTTCAGGCCGCCCGCACCGGTCCTCCGGTGGACCCGGAGGTGGCGCCGGTGGTCAAGTACCTGAAGGCGGAGGCCGCGTTCAGGCAGTTCGAGGAGACGGGCGACGACGCGGCCCTCGTAGCGGCCGTCAACATCACCCGGGACGGGGTGCGCCTGGCCCCCGAGGGGCATCCGGCACGGGCGGCGCTGCTGGGGGCCTTACGGGGAGTCCTGCGCCACCGGTACGACCTGCGGGGACACACCGCCGACCTGCGTGAGGCCGTCACCGTGGCTCAGGAGGAGCTGTCGGCCCGTCCCCCGGACGATCCGGGGAGCATGGACGCCGTACGCGCTGCCGTCGCGCTGCTCCGCGACCTGTCCCAGGTCCTCGGCGACGAGGATCCGATGCGTCAGGCGGTGGACATCGGCAGGCAGGCACTGACGCGGCCGGGCGGCGACGAGGGATCACGGGCCCACCTGGAGGCGAGCCTCTGCGGCGCCCTGACGTCGCTGGCCGTCCAGCACACGGACGCCGGCGCCGGGTCGGCAGCGGGCACCGGCGGTACGGACGCGGCGGACACGATCGACAGCTACCTGGACGAGGCCGTCGCGCTGGGGCGCGCGGCCGTCGGGCGCCTGCCGTCGGACGACGCCGTCTCGCGCACCAATCTCGGGGCGGCGCTGGCCGTGCGGGGCTCGCGCAGAGGTTCGCCGGACGATCTGGACGACGCCGTCGACCTGCTGCGCGCCGCGGTACGCACCGCGGACACCCCGAGGCAACGGGCGGACGCCGCCACCAACCTCGCGTCGGCGCTGCGCAGCCGGGCCTCCCTCACCCGCCGGTCGCAGGACCGGCGCGAGGCCGAGGCGGTGGCGGAAGAGGCGCGGACCGTCCTGCGGGAGGCGCCCGCGGACCATCCGCGGACGCTGACGCACGCCCTGTTCGCGGCCGGTCGCGCCGCGACCTCGGACGAGGCCCGCCGCGCGCTGGCGGCCGTGCCCCGCTCACACGCCCTGCGACCGAAGCTGCTGGTCCTGCTGGCCACGGCACTCGACGAGGAGGGCGACCGGGACGCCGCGGTCGTCGCGGCCCGGGAGGCGGCGGCCACCGCGGTGAGCAGGGAGAACACGGTCGAGGCGCAGCGGCTCCTCGGCTCACTGCTGCTGCGTTCGCGCGACGGGGCAGGGCCCGGCCGTGCCGAGGTGGAAGAGGCCGTGGGGGCCTTCACCGCGGCGGTCGCGGCATGTGAGGCGACGGACGTGGACCGCGCCGAAGTGCTGATCGGTCTGACCGTGGCGCTGGTGAACCGCTTCCGGTACGCGCCGGACGGCCCCGACCGCGACGCCGCGCTGACGGCGCTGCGGGAGGCGGCCCGCGCCGTCGGCTCCTCGCCCGAGGACCGTCTGTCCGCCACGCGGATGTGGGCGGGCCTCGCCC
This sequence comes from Streptomyces sp. NPDC054847, assembly GCF_053610925.1. Classification (NCBI taxonomy): domain Bacteria; kingdom Bacillati; phylum Actinomycetota; class Actinomycetes; order Kitasatosporales; family Streptomycetaceae; genus Streptomyces; species Streptomyces sp. NPDC054847. The sequence continues at coordinate 12,621 of NZ_JBSGZJ010000120.1, forward strand.
ACGAGGCCGGCGACACCGCAGACGCCCTGGTGGGGGCGCGCCTCGCGGTCTCCCTGCTGCGGGACCTCGGCTGGACGGGGCTGGAGCGTGCCGACCAGGAACAGGGCCTGCGCAGTGGCGCCGCGATGCCGCGGGACGCGGCGGCCCTCGCTATCAGCGAGGGCCGGCCGGAGCTGGCGGTGGAACTCCTGGAGCAGGGGCGTTCGGTGCTGTGGCGTTCCACGCTGCACCTGCGCGGCGACCTGGACGCCCTCGCGGCGCGGGCGCCGTCCCTCGCGGCGGAGTCGGAGGAGATCCGCTCCGCACTGGACGGTGCCGGCAGGGTCGATCCGGAGACCCGGATGCGGCTGGCCCGCCGCTGGACACGACTGCGCGACCGGGTCAGGAGCCTGCCGGGCTTCGAGCGCTTCCTGGCCCCGCCCGCGTTCGGCGAACTCGCTCCCGCGGCGGCGGAGGGCCCCGTGGTCATCGTCAACATCAGCGCCGTGCGCTGCGACGCGCTCCTCGTGCTGCCGGGCGGGCAGGTCGACGTCGTACCGCTGCCCGACGTCGACTTCCGCGCCATGGACCGGGTCTGCAACACCTACCTCGAGGACCTGGGCGACGCGCTGGCACCCGGTGCCACGGGCCGGGTCCGGCAACGGGCGCGGCACACCGTCCACGACACCCTGGAATGGCTGTGGGAGAGGATCGCCCGGCCCGTGCTGGACCGGCTGGAGCTTCCGTACAGGTCAGAGGCGCCGCCGCGGATCTGGTGGTGTCCCACGGCCTCCCTGGTGTCGCTGCCGCTGCACGCGGCGGGGCGTTACCCGCGCACCGGCCCCGACCGGACCGAGCCGGTCGGGCTGCCGTTCGCGGTGGTGTCGTCCTACACCTCGACCCTTGCCGCACTCGTCGACGCAAGGCGGCGCCCGGCGGCCGGCGATCCCCGGCTGCTGGCCGTGGCACTGTCCGACACCGAGCGAGGTCACGCGCCCCTGCCGGGAGTTCCCGAGGAACTCCGAGGGCTGCGCGAGGTGTTCGGCCAGGGGCGGCTGAGCACCCTGGCCGACGGCGCGGCCACCGTCGCGGCGGTACGGGAGCAGCTGCCCGGACACCCGTGGGCGCACTTCGCCTGCCACGGCAGGCTGGACATGAACGCACCCGCCACGTCGGGCCTGTGCCTGCGTGACGGTGACATGAACGTGCTCGACTTCGCGGAGCTCCGACTGAACGGTGCGGACCTGGCGTTCCTCTCCGCCTGCCACACCCGGCTGGGCGGAGGGCAGTTGCCGGACGAGGCCATCCACACCGCTGCCGCGCTGCGCATGGCGGGGTTCCGCCATGTCGTCTCCACCCTGTGGTCCGTCCAGGACCGGGTCGCGCCCGCCGTCGCCGCCGCGTTCTACCGGAACCTCGGCGCATCGGACCGGCTTTGTTCGGCCGGCGCCGCCGTGGCCCTGCACCGTGCCGTCGCCGAGCTGCGCGACGCCGACCCCACGAATCCGATGCTCTGGGCCCCCTTCACGCACGACGGCCCGTAGCTCGGGCGGCCCCGCACGGGCAGGCCGCCGACGGTCTGTGGTTGTCGCGGAGAGGGAGGGGTCAGGACTTCGCGTAGTCGCCGAAGCCGACCCAGTCGAGCACCACGCACGGCTCGTCGCCGACGATCCAGGCGTCGTGCCCCGGTGCGATGGACATGAAGTCGCCGGGGCCGAACTCGCCGGTCTCGCCGCCGTCCATGACGACCTTCATACGCCCGCTGACCATGTAACCGACGTGCGCGGCCTGACAGCTGTCCGTGCCCGCGATCGGCTTGATGTGGGTGGACCAGCGCCAGCCCGGCTCGAACACGGCACGGCCGACCGGCCCGTGCTCCGTGTTGATGACGTCCAGCTTGCCCTTCCCGTCCTTGAACTCACGGGTCTCGTCGGCGGAGTCGAAGTTCCTGCTCATGATCGCGGCCATGATGTCCCGCCTCCTGGCGGTGCGTGCGGTCCCCCGAGGCCATCTCTCACACTACGCCGACAGCCCGCCGACGGGGGAAGATCGGCGGGCTGTCGTCTGTGCCGGGAGTGGCTCTTCGCGGCGGCGGGCGTGGCTCAGTGGAAGCTGTGCTCCTCCGCGGGGAACGCGCCGCCCGCGACGTCGTCGGCGAACGCCTTCGCCGCGTCGCCGAGGGTCTGACGGAGGTTGGCGTACTGCTTGGTGAAGCGCGGCACCTTGCCGCCCGTCAGGCCGGCCATGTCGGTCCACACCAGGACCTGGGCGTCGGTGTCGGGGCCGGCGCCGATGCCGATGGTGGGGATGTGCAGGGAGCGGGTGACCTCGGCGGCGAGCTCGGCCGGGACCAGCTCGAGCACCACCGCGAACGCGCCCGCGTCCTGGGCGGCCTTGGCGTCACGGATCAGCTTGTGGGCGGCCTCGTCGCTGCGGCCCTGCACCCGGTAGCCCATGGTGTTCACGGACTGCGGGGTGAGCCCCAGGTGCGACATGACCGGGATGCCGGACTGGACGATCAGCTCGGTCTGGGCCAGCGAACGCTCGCCGCCCTCCAGCTTGACCGCGCCGACGCCTGCCTCCTTGACCAGCCGGGTCGCGTTGCGGAGGGCCTGTACCGGCCCTTCCTGGTACGCGCCGAAGGGCAGGTCACCGACGACGAGGGCGCGCTTGGTGCCCCGTACGACGGCGGCGGACAGGAGGGTCATCTCGTCCATCGTGACGGGCACGGTGGTCTCGTAGCCGAGGTGGCAGTTGCCCATCGAGTCGCCCACGAGGACCACGGGGATCCCTGCCTCGTCGAAGACGGACGCCGTCATGGCGTCGTAGGCGGTGAGCATGGGCCACTTCTCGCCGCGCTCCTTGGCGGCGGCGATGTCATGCACGGTGATGCGGCGCGACTGCTTGCCGCCGTACAGCGCCTTGCTGCTGTCGGTGGCCTTCTGGGCAGGCTGAAGCGTCATGAGTATTCGGCTCCTTCGTCATCTCGAGGCGCCCTGACGGCGTCCCCGGATCGCCTCCCATGGTGGCACTTCATGCCACCCGGGGAAAGAGGACCCCCTCACACGCCGCGTCGCCGCCTTCGGGGGCACCGACACGCCCACCGCGGTGTGATCCCCGACGCACCGAGTGTGCCCGTTCTGTCACAGCCTCCGCGCCGAGCCCGGCGGCAGGAACCCGGCGTGCGCCCGCGTCGTCATCGAGGCAGAACAGCCGTCCCCGGACGGCGGGACGACCACCGGTCATCGCCTAGGGTCCTAAGGACGGCGGCGAGGCCGGGCGTGACAGCAAGGCAGTGAGGACAGCTCTATGGCGCAGGCGTACACGGCGGACACGGGGAACGGCACGGCCCGGACGCGGCCCACCGGGTCCTTTGCCGGCAGACTCCGGGGGGTGCCCGAGCGGTGGCGCGGCGACCGCGGGATCTGGCGGCGCGGCGTCGTCCTCGCCGTCTGCGCCGTGCTGGTCGCCCTGCTGATGATCCTGCACGCCCACATCCCCAACCGGATCGGCAACCTCGGCAGCCTGACGGAGACCTTCCTGCCGTGGTTCGGCGTGTTCGTCCCGCTGATCGCCGTCGCGGCGGTGCTGCGACGCTCCGCCACCGGGCTGATCGCCGTGCTGCTGCCGGCGGTCGTGTGGCTCAACCTCTTCGGCGGGCTGCTGGGCAAGTCCGCGGCCACCGGCGGCGATCTGACGATCGCCACGCACAACGTGAACGCGGACAACCCGGACCCCGTGGGCACCGCGGAGGACGTCGCCGCGTCCGGGGCCGACGTCCTCGCACTGCAGGAACTCCCGACGGGGCAGGTGACGGCGTACGAGAAGGCCCTGTCCGCCACGTATCCGCACCACGCCGTCGAGGGCACGGTGGGGCTGTGGAGCAAGTACCCGCTGACCGGCGTCTCGCCCGTCGACATCAGGATGGGCTGGACCCGCGCGATGCGCGCCACGGTGGCGGCGCCCGGCGGTGAGGTAGCGGTGTACGTCGCGCACATGCCGTCCGTCCGCGTGAAGCTCCACGCGGGCTTCACCGCCAACCAGCGGGACGACAGCGCCGACGCGCTGGGCGAGGCCATCGCCCGCGAGCGGCTGGACCGAGTCGTGCTGCTCGGCGACCTCAACGGCACGATGAACGACCGCTCGCTGAACGCCGTCACGTCCCAGATGCGCTCCACGCAGGGCGCGGCCGGCGACGGCTTCGGCTTCAGCTGGCCGGCGGCGTTCCCGATGGCGCGGATCGACCAGATCATGGTGCGCGGCGTCGAGCCGGTGTCGTCGTGGACGCTGCCGCGGACGAACAGCGACCACCTGCCGATCGCGGCCCGCGTGGACCTGTGACCTTGGTCCCACCGCGGCCCTCCCTGTGACCG
>NZ_JBSGZJ010000121.1:0-16969 GCF_053610925.1 Streptomyces sp. NPDC054847
GCCGGATGACAAGTCCGGGGCCTCTCGCGTTGGGGCATGCAGCAGCGAAGTGCGGCAACCGCGCCGACTGCTGTCGGCCGGTCCGGCTCATCGCGTCGGCCGGCCTGCCGATCGCGGCCCGTACCGCTTCCTCGCTCGTTTCGGCGCAGACGTCCGTCGTCATGACGATCTGCGAGTGCCGCGGGATGTGCCGTGCCACCTCCGAATGGACATTGAGGGCGACCGGAAGCGAACCGTGCCGGGTTTTCCGGAGCGGGGTGCGATCAGCATCAGCCGACGTATGGATCAGGCGCCGGCGAGAGGCCGCTGCCGCGGATGAACCGAGTGCGAGGGCGGATGACGGGGGAAACGCATTTGGTGTGATCAGCCCTGATGCGCTTGAGTATCCACTTCAAATCAGTAACGGTCACGGGGAGTTGACGTTGAGTAAGGCAGCACGGGGGATCACGGCCGGAGTGGTGCTGATGGCCGTACTGACGGCATGTGGTGGTTCTGACGACGGTCTGGATGCCTTCCGTGGGGACGGCGACAAGCCCCCGGTCACGCTGACGCCGGACATGGTCCGCACCGCCCTCCCCAGCAAGGCGAGCGCCCCCAAGGGCTTCGAGGGCGACGACATCGAGGTCGAGGTCGGCGACGAGGCAGTCGAGGCGTGCACCGACTCGACCGAGTCCAACTGCGGCGGGCTGATCAGCATGGGCGCCACCGACTTCGACACGGACGACAGCGGCCGAGGCGACAGCTCCGACTACGACGGTGAGGTCGCTTTCGGCATCCTGGCCTTCCAGAGCCCGGACGACGCCAGTGCCACGTACAAGGCCCTGGTCACCGAGGAGCGCGGCAAGGCGGAGGAGGACGGGAAGAAGGTGAAGCCGTTGGAGATCGACGCGGGCGCCGAGGAGACCGAGGCCTTCGAGGAAGCCGACGGCGAGACCTTGGTCATGATGCGGATCGGCAGCGTCGTCGCCGTGGTGAACGGCGACGGCACCTTCGTTGAGAAGCCGAACTACAACGACCTCGCGAAGCTCCAGATCGACCGGCTGAAGAAGACCGCCCAGGGCATGAACCCCGACGCGTGATCCGCTGAGCCTCCAAGCTCAGGCCCGGCCGGGTATGCAGCCACAGACCCCGTGTCGGCAGCCCTCGCGGGGCTGTTGCGCCGGCACGGTCGCGTGTCACCGGCTGTCGATAAGGTCGTCACCGGGCCCTGAATCGGACGGCGCGCACGCCTGTGGTTTCGAGAAGACCGCAGGTTCACATCCTGCCGAGTGCGCAGCAGGCGAGAGGCCTCCGGAGAGATCCGGGGCCTTTCGCGTGGGTGGTGCGAAGCGGTGCTCGTCGTACAGGGGAGGCAAGAGCGACCGGCGTTCGCCCTATGGAGGTGGGTATGGGCTGGCGGTGTGCCGGGCTCGGCTGGCCGAGTGGTGCCCGGGTGTGCGTGCTGCGGTGGGAGGGCGGCCGGGTCAGTCCGCTCGTCATCGGCAAGAGCCTCGGCTTCCGGGCGGAGGGCGTCCGCCGCTGTGTCGGTGCGCGGGGGAACGCGTGCCCCATGGCCGCCGTGGTGTCCGGCCGGGCGACCCAGGCGCGGTGCCCGGACTGCGCGCGGCTGGACCGGGCGCATTCGGTCGCCGCAGACGCCGTGCCCGACGATCCCCGTACGTACCGGGTGTACCTGGCCTGGTTCGGGCCGGGCATGGTGAAGGTCGGGATCACGGCGGAGGAACGCGGCCCGGCACGGTTGCTCGAGCAGGGGGCCGTGGTGTTCGCGTGGCTGGGGCGGGGCCCGCTGATGGCGGCGCGGCGCACGGAGGAGCTGCTGCGGGCGGCGCTGGGTGTGCCGGACCGGATCGCGTACGCGCGCAAGCGTGCCGTGCGGGCGGCGTTGCCGGGGCCGGACGAGCGGGTCGCGGAAGTGGGCGCGCTGCACCGGCGGGCGCTGGCGCTGTCGGGGTGGGCGGAGTCCCTGGAGCCGATCGCGTTCGAGGCGGTGGACCACGTCGGTGTGTTCGGGCTCGACGGTCTGCCCGCCGCCGACGCGGTGGTGCGCGAACTGGTGGACGGCGGGGCGGTCGTGGGACGGCTGATCGCCGTGGCCGGGCCGGATCTGCATCTGCGGACGGCGAGGGACGGGATCGTCGTGGTCGACACCCGGCTGATGACCGGCTGGGACCTGGTCGGTGCCGGGGAGGGCGAGGCGCTGAGTGTGCCCACGGTCGGCGTGCGGGACGACGGGGTGCAGGACGGCCTCTTCTGACGGGCGGGACGGGGACTGCCACGACGTACTCGGATCCGGGGCCCGCGGAAGCTTGCCGAAGCTCATCGGATCCCATCGGCTCTCTTCGAGTCTCTTCGGTGATCGATCTGGACGCCGGCCCGACCGGGGACGGAAGGTGGCTGCCATGAGCATCGAATCCGCGGAGGACGCGGCGGCTGAGGTACGGGGGTTCTGGCAGGGGCTGGGGCTGCCGGGACTCGTGGACGTGCACACGCATTTCATGCCGGAGTCCGTACTGCGGAAAGTGTGGGCCTACTTCGACGCCGTCGGTCCGATGACCGGCATGGAGTGGCCGATCACCTATCGGCACGAGGAGGAGGAACGGGTCGCACTGCTGCGGGAGTTCGGCGTACGTGCCTTCACCTCGATGCTCTATCCGCACAAGCCCGGGATGGCGGCCTGGCTCAACGGCTGGGCGGCCGACTTCGCGGCGAGGACGCCGGACTGCGTGCACACGGCGACGTTCTTTCCCGAGGAGGGCGTGGACCGTTATGTGCGGGAGGCGGTCGACGGTGGGGCGCGGATCTTCAAGTCCCATCTGCAGGTGGGGGCGTACGACCCGGGTGACCCGCTGCTGGATCCGGTCTGGGGGCTGCTCGCGGAGGCGCGGGTGCCCGTCGTGATGCACTGCGGCTCCGGTCCCGCCCCCGGTAAGCACACCGGACCTGAGCCGGTAGGGCGGATGCTGGCGCGGCATCCCCGGCTGCGGCTGGTGGTGGCGCACATGGGTATGCCCGAGTACGGCGACTTCCTGGACCTGGCCGAGCGCTACGCGGAGGTCCGGCTGGACACGACGATGGCGTTCACGGACTTCAGCGAGGCCTTCGCGCCCTTCCCGGAGGGGGAACGGGCGCGGCTGGCGGACCTGGGGGACCGGATCGTGCTGGGTACGGACTTCCCGAACATCCCGTATCCGTATGCGCACCAGCTGCGGGCGCTGGAGCGGCTCGGGCTCGGCGACGACTGGCTGCGTGCCGTCTGTCACGACAACGGCGCTCGGCTGCTTCTCGAAAGCGCGTAGAGCTCTAGCGGGAACCGCGGGAACCGCGGGAACCGCGGGAACACGGGGACCGTGGCGCTCGCGGAGATCAGGGGCCGCCGAGGCCCCGGCTCACGCGAAGCACGGTCCGACGGGAGCCCCGGCGCGCCGGCCGAGGCTCGGCGGCACCTGCCCACGAGAAGCCCGGGCCCACCAGAGGCCCGGACCTACGAGAGGCCCGGGCCCTACGGCCGCCGGAATAACGGGGAACGCCAAGGGCCTGCCGATGCCCTCCTCGACATCGGCAGGCCCTGCTGCGGCCTGGGGCTGCGACCTGTCAGAAGGTCAGGCCCCAGGAGTCGATGTAGCCGGTGTCACCGCTGTAGACGTCCGTCACCCGGAGCTTCCAGGTGCCGTTCGCCGCGACGCCGGAGGCGTCGACGGTGTAGGTGGTGATGACGTTGTCCGCGCTGTCGCTGGAGGAGGCGGCCTTCAGCTGGGCGGCGGCGCCGTTCGGGGCGACGAGCTCGATGCGCAGGTCACCGCGGTAGGTGTGCTTGATGTCGACGGCGATCTCGAGGTCGGCCGGGGCGTTGCCGCTGATGCCGGTCACCGCGAGGGAAGAGGTGACCGGGGTGTTGGTGTCCGGGATGCTCACGTTGGCGGCGTTGGTGAACACGCTGCCGGCGGGCGGCTGCGGGTCGGTGCCGCCGGACGCGCCGAGCGTACGGGCCGCGTCGGCCAGGCCCGCGCCGCAGCCCCCGGAGCAGGTGCCGGGCAGCGTACGGGCGTTGGTCTTGATCGCGGACTCGATCTGGGCGGGCGTCATCGACGGGCTCGCCTGGTTCATCAGCGCGGCGAGGCCGGCGATGTGCGGGGCGGCCATGCTGGTGCCCTGGTACGCCGTGTAGGTCTCGCTGCCGACGCTGCGGGTGCCGGTGTTGAGCGTCGACCAGATGCCGTTGGCGGAGCTGAGCGCGGTCTCGCCGCCGGGGGCGGTGACGTCGACGACGGTGCCGTAGTTGGAGTAGGACGCCCGGTTGCCCTCGCGGTCGGAGGCCGCGACGGTGATGACGTTGTTGCAGCTCGCCGGGTTGAAGTTGGCCGCGTTGGCGTTGCTGTTGCCGGCCGCCACGACGACGGTCGTGCCGCGGCTCACCGCGCCGTTGATGGCGCTCTGGGTGCCGGCGTCGCAGGCGCCGCCGCCGCCGAGGCTCATGTTGATGACGTCGGCGGGGTTCGGGTTGGCGGGGACGCCCTGCACCGAACCGCCGGACGACCAGGTGATGGCGTCGATGATGTCGGCCGTGGTGCCGCCGCACTTGCCGAGTACACGGACGGGCTGGACGGTCGCGTTGTACGCGATACCGGCGACGCCCTTGCCGTTGTGGGTGGTGGCGGCGATGGTGCCGGCGACGTGGGTGCCGTGCCAGGAGTTGTTGCTGTCGCGTGCCGGGACGGGCTGGCCGTTGGCGTCGGTGCCGCACTCGCCGCGGGCGACCCAGTCGCCGGGGTCGGCGGCGTTGCTGTCGCGGCCGCCGCCGTCGTTGGCCATGAACGTGTCGGAGACGAAGTCGTATCCGGCGATCATGTTGGCGGCGAGGTCGGAGTGGGCGACGTAGCCGGTGTCGATGACGGCGACCTTGACGCCGGAGCCGGTCGCCTTGTCCCACGCTCCGGGGACGTTCATGCCCGCGGTCGCCTCGAACAGGTCCCACTGGCGGCTGTACTCGGAGTCGTTCGGCGTCACTGCCGTGGCGTACATCCGCGTGTCCGGAACGACGTACGCGACGTCCGGGTCGGCGCGGAAGGCGGCCATGACGTCCTCGGAGTCCGCCTTGTCCAGCTCGGCGCCGAGGTCGACCAGGGCGGCTCCGGTGCCCAGGCGCCGGTCGAAGTCGAGGGACTCGCCGGCCTTGCGGCCCTTCGCCTCGGCGTCCTTGGTCGCCGCGTCGTCGGACTTCGCCTCCGCGGCCTGCGACTTGTAGCCGACGATGAGGCGCTCGACGGGCTGGGCAGCCGGGGCCGGCGCGGGCGCGGCCGGCGTGCCGGGTGTGCCCGGAGCGGGGAGGGGCGCGGCGATGGAGGTGGCGGCGCCGGCGCACAGCAGGGCGGTGGTGGTCACCGCGAGGAGGGATATGCGAAAGGGTCTGGAACCGTTCAAGGTGCTGCCTTTCAAGTTCGTTCCGGCATGCGGGAACCCGAGTGGGTGGTTCGGGTCATGACAAGCCGGCCTGCGGCCGCGGCAGGGAAGCGGGGGGTTGACGTGACGGCCGGGTACACGGCGGGTTGGGGGCCCGCCGTGCGGGCACCGGCCGGCCGACGCGAGGTCAGCAGCTCCCCCGCCACAGATACGCGTCGGTCGGCCAGTGGCTGGAACCTACGGCCAGATCCCGGACACGCCTATACGGGTACCGGGCGCTACGGATACCTGATTAACCCCTGGCCGATCGGTGGTTCGCACCATTGGTCAGCGTTTGCGGCATCGGGTCCGCGGAGTTCACGGCACGCGTCTCCGCGAGGTCCTGCCGGGACTGTGTGCCGAGTTTGCGCATGGCCCTGGCGACGTGCTGCTCCACCGTGCGCGGCGAAAGATGCAAGGTCGTCGCGATCTCCCGGTTCGTCAGCCCGGTCGCCGCGAGCTCGGCGACCTCGCGCTCCCGGGGGGAGAGCTGGTCCCCGTACGAGGGCCTGCCCGGCGGTCGGACCTCCCTGGCGGGCTGATGGGAGCGGAGCAGGGCGCGGGCGCGGGCGGCGTCCCACACGGCGCCGAGGTCCGAGAACTGCTGCGCGCAGGCGGTCAGTTCGGCGACGGCCTGTGTCTTGAAATCGTCGGCGTCGCGCGGCCGCGGGACGGCCGCCGCCTCGCCTGGTCCGGCAGCCCCGCCTACGTCCGTGCTCGCCTTGGCCGCTCCGTCCGGCGCCGTGCCACCGGCGAAGTCCACGGCGGGCTCCGCCGCTCCCGCGACCAGGGCGCAGCGGGCGGCGGACTCGGTGGTCAGGGAATGGGCGTACGGCCGGGGCAGCGCCGCGTAGTCCGCCGCGGCCCGCCGGTAGAGGGGCACGGCTTCCGCCGCCCTGCCGTCGGTCTCCGCCAGCACGGCACGCGACCAGGTCAACGCGGCTGACGCCGCGGGGGAGTCCCGGCCGGTGAGGCCGGCGGCGAAGTCGTCCACCATGGCCTGTGCCGCCGCCCGGTCACCCGCGCGGGCCGTTGCCTCCACGGCCCAGGGCGCCAGCTCCGCGGCCCACACCCACACGCCCTTGGCCGCCATGCCCGCCCATGCCTTCCTGGCCTCCGCGGCGGCGGCGGGCAGTTCCTGGCGGGCCAGTGCGAGGCGGATCAGCGCGCCGGACGTCGCCGCGGCCAGCGGTGGCGCCGCGTGCTCGGGCGAGGGGCCGTCGGGACCGGACAGCCACGCCAGGGCGTTCCCCCACTCCCCCTGCGCCAGGGCGAGCAGCCCGCGGACCATGCGCGCGTCGGCGCAGATGACCGGCATGTCGGAGGTCGCGGTCACGAACGTCTCGCACCGCTCGGCGAGCCCGGCCCACCGGCCGGTGAACCATTCCAGCAGCAGCCGGGCCCCGAGCGCCGTGTGCTGGGTGTACGGGGAGCCGCTCTTCGCGGACAGTTCGAGACCTTCGGTCAGGAGCTCCTCCGCCCGCTCGTGGTAGCCGAGCCACACCGCGGAGTCGGCCGCGTTGCACAGTCCCCTTGCCGCGTGCTGGCGGGTCCGCGGGTCCGGGTTGTCCGTGGGCAGTGCCCGTACCAGTTCCCACGCCTTCGGGTCGCCGCAACTCATGGCAAGGCCGGCCCGGTTGGCGGCCACGGCCGTGCGGACGCCTTCGTCGCCGCTGTCCGCCGCGGCCTCCGCCGCGCCTTCCAGCCATGCCCGGTGCACGTCGATGGAAGAGCCGGGCCAGTAGGGCATGGCGAGCGCCGACATCGCACGGGCGGACAGGTCGGGCCGGGCGTCACGCAGTTCGGCGGCGGCACGTTCCAGCTCACGCCAGCCCTGACCGCTCATGCCGACCTGGTTGCAGAGCAGCAGCCCCAGATCGAGCCGTAGCTCGCCGCGCACGGTGGCTGGCAGGGCCTGGTCCTCGACGATCTGCCCCAGAACCTCGACGGTCTGGTCGGAGCGCAGGCCGAGGACCGCACTGCGGGCCAGCAGCGGCGCCAGCCTGGCGCGGGTCTGCGGCGGGACGGAGGGCGAGGCCAGCGTCTGTTCCAGCAGGCGGATGGCGTCCTGGTGCCGGCTCGCCTCCGCCGCCTCCCGCGCGGCGTGCTCCACCGCGCGCAGCCACCCCCGGACGCGTCCGCCGGCGTGGTGGTGGCGGGCCAGCGCCGTCCACGGGACGGGTTGTCTGCGCGCCAGTACGTCGGCCGCCCGCCCGTGCAGTTCCTGCCGTACGGGCCCCGGCAAGGACCCGTGCACGGCGACGGCCGCGAGCGGGACGGGCAGCCCGTAGCTGCCCTCCCCCGATTCCGTCAGTGCGGCGCCGGCGAGCGCGCTGAGCAGCGCCTCCCTGCCGAGGGCCGGTCCCAGCCCCGACACGGCGACGAGTTCGTCGCGGCTCACCGGCTCGCCCAGTACGGCGGCGGCCCACACGACGGGGCGGTGCTCCGGCGGCAGGGCGGCCGTCCGGCCGATACTCAGGTCGGCCAGCCGTACGGGTACGCCCGCGGCGTCCACGTCGGCGGCCGTGCACCGCTGCCGGGTGCTGTCGCGCAGCACCGCGAGCAGGTCGACGACGACCTGAGCGACTCCGCCGGAACGCTCGTGCAGCCGCGTCACCGCCTCCGCCGTGCAGCGTTCACCGAGGGCGGCCGTCGCGGCCTGCCGGACCTCCGCCTCCGTCCACGGCCGTATTCGGTGCCGCAGGACTGCCAGAGCGGACGGGTAGCGGGGCGGCGGGGCCCCAAGAGGAAGGCCGGGTGCGGCCAGTTCCTCGGGACGGTAGGCGATCACCGCGGCCAGTCCCGGCCGCGGCTGCTCCAGGAGCCGGTGGAGCCTGGCCAGTTCCTCACGGTCCGCGCGGTGCACGTCGTCCACGATCAGCAGGAGAGGCCGGTCCCCGGCCTGCTCGGTGGGCTCCGGCGCGGATCCGGCCTCGCCGGGCGTCCACCGCAGGCAGGCCGCTCCCGTGCCCTCGGCGAGTCCGGCCAGCTCTTCGGCGAGGCGGCTCTTGCCCGTACCGGCGGGACCCTCCAGCAGCACGAGAACGGGCGCGGCGCTGTTCCCGGCGAGTGTCCGCCGCAGCCGTAGCCGCCAGAAGGATTCGTGTGCCGTGCCCACGCCGACCGCCTTCAGACTTCCGGTTCCGCTCCCTGTGCGACCCCCGGATGTTTCCGTTGACTCAGCCGCACCTTCTCAGGGAATTCACAGGTTCGGGAAAGAAGCCTCTCAGGGCAATGTCACAGCCTGATGAACATGACGACGACCTCGCCCCAGGGGCGCACCGAAATGCTCAGGCCGGACGGCAGCCCCGTGCGGGTGCTCGTCGTGGACGACGAGGCGCCGCTCAGCGAACTGCTGTCGATGGCCCTGCGCTACGAGGGCTGGGAGGTGCGCAGCGCCGGCGACGGCGCGGGTGCGGTGCGCACGGTCCGGGAGTTCCGTCCGGACGCCGTGGTGCTCGACATCATGCTGCCGGACATGGACGGGCTCGCCGTCCTCGGCCGGTTGCGGCGTGAGGTGCCGGACGTGCCCGTCCTGTTCCTGACGGCACGGGACGCCGTCGAGGACCGGATCGCGGGCCTCACGGCCGGCGGGGACGACTACGTGACCAAGCCGTTCTCGCTGGAGGAGGTCGTGGCACGGCTGCGCGGCCTGATCCGGCGGTCCGGCACGGCGGCGGTGCGCAGCGAGTCGCTGCTCGTGGTGGGGGACCTGACGCTCGACGAGGACAGCCACGAGGTGACCCGCGGCGGTCAGTCGATCCACCTGACCGCGACGGAGTTCGAGCTGCTGCGCTATCTGATGCGCAATCCGCGCCGTGTGCTGAGCAAGGCGCAGATCCTGGACCGGGTGTGGAGCTACGACTTCGGGGGACAGGCCAACGTCGTCGAGCTCTACATCTCCTATCTGCGGCGGAAGATCGACGCGGGCCGCCCGCCGATGATCCACACACGGCGCGGCGCGGGGTATCTGATCAAGCCCGGTGAGTGAGGTGACACCGCGGCGGCCGTGGTCGCTGCGGGCACGGCTGGTGGTCTCGGTGGACGGCGGCAGCTTCTACGACCTGACCGCGGAGAAATAGCGCTGTACAGCGTATGAGAAACCCTTGTACGGTGTATGGGCATCTTCCCGTACACCGTACAAGGAGCTTGAATGACGGCAACGACGACCGAGTCCCGTAAGGCGGCCCCATCCGGAGGCCACCCGCAGCGCTGGCTGATCCTCGGCGTCATCTGTCTCGCCCAGCTCACCGTGCTGCTCGACAACACCGTCCTGTCCGTGGCGATCCCGTCCCTCACGAGGGAGCTCCACGCCTCGACGGCCGACATCCAGTGGATGATCAACGCCTATTCGCTGGTCCAGTCGGGCCTGCTGCTCACCGCGGGCAACGCGGCGGACCGGTACGGCCGCAGGAAGATGCTCGTCTCGGGCCTGGCCCTGTTCGGCATCGGCTCGCTCGCCGCCGGACTCGCCCAGACCTCCGGCCAGTTGATCGCGGCGCGCGCCGGCATGGGCGTGGGCGGGGCGCTGCTGATGACCACGACCCTCGCCGTCGTCGTGCAGGTCTTCGACGACAAGGAGCGGGTGAAGGCCATCGCTCTGTGGTCGACCGTCAGCTCTCTCGGCTTCGCGGCCGGACCGCTGATCGGAGGCGTGATGCTCGAGCACTTCTGGTGGGGCGCGATCTTCCTGATCAACATTCCCGTTGCCGTGATCGGCCTGGCGGCGGTGCTCGTGATGGTCCCGGAGTCCAAGAACCCGCAGGGCGACCGGCCCGATCTGCTCGGCGCGGTGCTGTCCACGATCGGTATGACGGCCGTCGTGTACGCGATCATCTCGGGCCCGGACCACGGCTGGACCTCCACCCAGGTCCTGGCGTCGGCCGCCCTCGGCGCGCTCTTCCTCGGTGCCTTCGTGGTCTGGGAGCTGCGGATCCCGTACCCGATGCTCGACATGCACTTCTTCCGCAACCAGCGCTTCATCGGCGCGGTCGCCGGCGCGATCCTGGTGGCGTTCGGCATGACCGGCTCGCTCTTCCTGCTCACCCAGCACCTCCAGTTCGTGCTCGGGTACGGGGCCCTGGACGCCGGTCTTCGTACGGCGCCGCTGGCGCTCACGGTCGTCGTGCTCAACCTGACGGGCATCGGGGCCCGGCTGCTGCGGATCTTCGGGACTCCGGTCACCATCGCCGTCGGCATGGCCCTGGTCTCCGGCGGCCTCGCCGCCATCGCGGTCCTCGGCGCCGACGGCTACAGCGGGATGCTGCTCGGCCTGGTCGTCATGGGCGCCGGAGTGGCCCTGTCCATGCCCGCGATGGCCAACGCGATCATGAGCGCCATCCCGCCGGAGAAGGCGGGCGTGGGCGCGGGCATCAACGGCACCCTCGCCGAGTTCGGCAACGGCCTCGGCGTCGCCGTCCTGGGCGCCGTACTCAACTCCCGCTTCGTCGCTCTGGTGCCCGCGGCCGTCGGGGCGACCTCGCTGCCCGCCGCACTGGCGGCGGCGGACGGCGCCGGCGAGCGCGCTTCGATCTCGGAGGCGTTCGCCTCGGGGCTGGAGACGAGCCAGTTGGTGGGCGCGGTGGCGGTACTGGCCGGCGGTCTGCTGGCCGCGCTGCTGCTGCGGCGGGCGGAGCGGGCGGACCCTCCCGCGGCTGCGGCCTGACACCGCCGGGTGCCCACGGTGCTGTGCCGCACAGGGCACAGCACCGTGGCACAGCTCAGCGGCATAGCATCGGAGGCGGGCGGACCGGAGGCTTCCGGCACCGCCCGTCCGGCCGGGAACAACCGAGAGGGTGTGCGATGGCGAGTACCACCGACCGCACGAAGAGCCCCATGCGGACCAGTGTCTGGCTGGAGGGCAAGGCCGACCGCGGGCGCAGGTCGGCACAGCCGGCCGGACTGGACCGCGACAAGATCATCGACGCCACGGTCCGGCTCCTGGACGCCGAGGGCGCGGCCCGCTTCTCCATGCGCAAGCTGGCCGCCGAACTGAACGTCACCGCGATGTCGGTCTACTGGTACGTCGACACCAAGGACGACCTGCTGGAGCTGGCCCTCGACGCGGTCTTCGGAACCGTGTCGCTGCCGGACACGGACGCGGACCCGAACGACTGGCGCGAGCAGCTCCGTGCCCTCGCCGCCGGGTACCGGGCACTGCTGGTCCGGCACCCGTGGGTGTCGCCGCTGATCGGGACGTACCTGAACATCGGTCCGCACTCGATGGCCTTCTCGCGGGCGGCCCAGCAGATCGTCCGCAACACCGGCCTGCCGCCCCACGGGCAGATGGGGGGAATCTCCGCGGTCTTCCAGTTCGTCTACGGATTCGGCACCATCGAGGGCCACTTCACCGAGCGCTGCACGGCGGCAGGGCTCAGCCAGGACGAGTACTTCCGCCAGGCCATGGGGACGATCCGCGAACGGCCGGAGTACCGCGAGAAGTTCGCGCATGCCGACGAGCTGATGGAGGCGCGCGGCGGCGACACCGTGGAGGAGATGCGGGAGCGGGACTTCGGGTTCGCGCTCGATCTCCTCATCGCGGGTATCGAGGCGATGGTGGAGCGGTCGAAGGCGTAGCCCGCCGTTCCCGGAACCGTAAGGGCCGGCGGGCTCTCGTCGCGCCGGCCCCGGTGCTCGGCGACCGGCCGGGTCCGGCGGTCCGGTCAGTCCTCGCCGAGCCGCGCCGGGAAGCCGCCCGTGGCGATGGGGCCCCACCGCTCCGGTGTGACGCGGATGATCGACTTGCCCTGCTTCCGCATCGCCTCGCGGTACTCGTCCCAGTCCGGGTGCTCACCGGAGATGTTGCGGAAGTACTCGACGAGCGGCTCCACCGACGCGGGGGAGTCGATCACCTCCGCAGTGCCGTCGACCTGTACCCACGGCCCGTTCCAGTCGTCAGACAGGATGATCAGACTGACACGCGCGTCCCGCTTGGCGTTGCGCGTCTTCGCCCGCTCCGGATAGGTCGAGACGACGATCCGCCCCGAGTCGTCCACACCGCAGGTGAGCGGCGAGCCCTGCGGAGAGCCGTCCGCACGGCGCGTCAGCAGGATCGCCCGGTGCCGCGGCCGTACGAATTCCAGCAACTGCTCGCGTTCCACCCTGGTGTTGGTGGCGATCTGTCGTGCCATGGCCGGCACCTTACGGGAGTTCGCCGCCCTGGACGGCCTGGATGTCCAGCTCCACCTTCAGAGTCGTCCCGATGGCGGAGATGCCCGTCTGCACCATCTGGTTGTAGTGCATGGCGAAGTCGTCACGGTGCAGTTCCGTCGTGGCGCGGAAGGCGGCGCGCACCCCGCCCCACGGGTCGGGACCGGTGCCCAGGTAGCCGAGGTCGAGGTCGACCTCGCGGACGACACCGTGCAGCGACAGCTCGCCCCGCACCGTCCAGCGGTCGGGCCCGGCCGCAGTCAGGGCGGTGGACCTGTACGTGATCTCGGGGAAGCGCTCGGTGTCCAGGAAGTCCGGCGACCGCAGGTGCTTGTCCCGCAGCCCGTTGCCCGTGTCGATGGACGCGGCCGAGATCACCGCGTCGACCCGGGAACGCTCCACGTCCTCCGCGATCTCGATACGTCCGCCGAACTCGGTGAAGCGGCCGCGCACGCTGGAGATCCCGAGGTGCTGCGCTGTGGCGGCCACCGACGAGTGCGCCGGGTCGAGCGACCAGGTGCCCGGCGGAGGAAGCTCCGCGCCGCCCTGCCGGGACAGCACCACTGTGCCCGCGTCCACCCGTCCGCTCGCCGTGACCAGCGCGGTCGACGCCACCGGCGCGTACCCGAGAGCCGTCACGATCACCGTGTACGGCCCGGCCGGCAGGTCGGTCGTGTCGCTCACCGTGCCGTCCACGCCGGCCTGTGCCCGCAGCACCTGGGTGCCGGTCATGTCCGTCACGGTGACGACCGCGTGCTGGACGGCCCAGCCGTCGCGGGTCCGTACCTGTGCGCGAAGTCCCATACCCATCGATCCCGTTTCTGTGTCCGGCCCTCACGGCCGTGGAGAAGTGTTCGGGCCCCGGGCGGGGCGACCGGCCGTCCCCTGCCTGCCGCCCCGTCTCCGGGGCCCGTCTCCGCCGGGCGGGCGGCTCGTCTCCGCCGAGAACGAGGTGCCCGGGCCCGGGGGTCCTTTACTCGCCCGGGTGGGCGAGTTCGATGTCGTGACCGTCGACGCCGCGACCGGTCACGGTCAACTGGCCCGCCACCGGCGGGTATCCGGTCGCGATGACCGAGTACTCGCCCGCGTCCAGGTCCGCGAAGGCGTACGCCCCGTCGTCGCCGGTGGTCGCCGTGGCCACCACGTTCCCGGCGGCGTCCACCAGGGTCACCCGGGCGTCGGTCAGCGGCAGGCCCGCGGCCCCGCGGACCACGCCCCGCACGACCGCGCCGGACCGGAGCGCCGCCTCGATCCGGGTCACGCCCTGGCCGCCGATCTCCACGGGCAGCGCGAGCGGCCGGTAGCCGGGCGCGTTCACCGCGACGGTCACCGAGCCGGGCACGAGCTCGGCGAAGGCGAACTCGCCCTGCTCCGTGCTCGTCCCGGTGGCGAGCACATCGCCGCGCACATCCGTGACGACGACCATGGCTCCTTCGACGGGGCCGCCGCCGTCGGCCGCCCGCACCACTCCGCCGAGGCCGCTGGTCCCGGCGAGCAGGATGTCGAACACCAGCGGCTCACCCGTGACGTTCACCGTGGAGGCCTGCGGCTGGAAGCCGTCGGCCGAGGCGATCAGCACATACGATCCGGCGCCCGGCGCGTCCAGCGTGTAGCTGCCGTCCCCCTGGGCGACGGAGCGGCCGAGCTGCCGGCCGGCCGGCGAGATCAGCGTGACGGCTGCCCGGGGCACCGCGGCGCCCTCGGAACCGCGCACCACTCCGCCGACCGCGACACCGGAGGTGACCGGCTCGGTCGCGACGGCCTGCGCCGGGGCGGGGGCCGTGGCGACGGCGAGTGCCTCCGGTGCCTCGGAGGTGGTGACAGTGTCCTTCGCCTGCTTCGACTCCGCGTCCGACGAGCTGCTCTTCAGCGCGACCTCCTTGATGAAGAGGGTCACCAGGAAGGCGACGAGCGCGAAGGGCGCGGAGTACAGGAAGATGTCGGCGACCCCGTGCCCGTACGCCGTCTCCATGACGGTGCGGATGGGGACCGGCAGCTTGTCCAGGTCGGGAATGCCGCCGCCACCCGTACCGCCGTGACCCAGCGCCTCGCCCTGCGGGCCGAGTTCGGCGAGCCCGTCCTTGACGTAGTGGGTGACCCGGGTGGCCATCACCGCGCCGAGCGCGGAGACGCCGATCGCGCCGCCGAGGGACCGGAAGAAGGTGACGACCGAGCTGGCCGCGCCGAGGTCCGACGGGTCGACCTGGTTCTGGGTGCAGAGCACCAGGTTCTGCATCATCATGCCGAGTCCGAGGCCCATCAGGACCATGAAGACCGCGATGTGCCAGTACTCGGTGTCGTAGCGGATGGTGCCCAGCAGACCGAGGCCCGCCGTCACCAGGGCGCCGCCCGCGACCAGCCAGGCCTTCCAACGGCCGGTCTTGGTGATGATCTGGCCGGAGACCGTCGACGAGACGAAGAGTCCGCCGATCATCGGGATCGTCAGCACACCGGACATGGTCGGCGACTCGTCGCGCGCCAGCTGGAAGTACTGGCTGAAGAACACCGTGCCGGCGAACATGGCGACGCCGACGAAGAGCGAGGCCAGCGAGGCCAGCGTGATCGTGCGGTTGCGGAACAGCCGCAGCGGGATGATCGGTTCGCTCGCCTTCGACTCCACCAGGAGGAAGAGCGCGCCGAGCACCACCGAACCGCCGACCATCGCGCCGGACTGCCACGAGATCCAGTCGTACTTGTCACCGGCGAAGGTCACCCACACCAACAGCAGCGAGACGGCGGCGCTGATGAAGAACGCGCCCGACCAGTCGACCTTCACCTGCCGCTTGACCACGGGGAGCTTGAGGGTCTTCTGCAGGACGAACAGGGCGATCAGCGCGAACGGCACGCCGACGTAGAAGCACCAGCGCCAACCCAGCCACTCGGTGTCGGTGATGACGCCGCCGAGCAGCGGGCCGCCGACGGTCGCGACCGCGAAGACGGCACCGATGTATCCGCTGTAGCGGCCCCGCTCGCGGGGGGCGATCATCGCGGCCATGACGATCTGCGCGAGGGCGGACAGACCGCCGACGCCGATGCCCTGGATCACACGGCAGGCGATCAGCATGCCGGAGTTCTGCGAGAGTCCGGCGACGACCGAACCCAGGACGTAGATGAGCAGCGATATCTGGACCAGCAGCTTCTTGGAGAAGAGGTCCGAGAGCTTGCCCCACAGCGGGGTGGTCGCGGTCATCGCCAGCAGCGAGGCGGTGACGACCCAGGTGTAGGCGCTCTGGCCGCCACCGAGGTCGGTGATGATCTCGGGCAGGGCGTTGGAGACGATCGTCGACGACAGGATGGCGACGAACATGCCGAGCATCAGCCCGGACAGCGCCTCCATGATCTGCCGGTGCGTCATCGGCGCCCCGCCGTCGGAGGCGGATCCACCGCCGTGCTTGGCGTGGCCGCCCCGCACACCGTTCGGTGTGGTCGTAGCCATGAACTTCCTTCTCTTCATACGGGTGTACGGGTGGCGTGGGCCCGGCAGTCCCCGACGGATTCGCGGAGGCGGGCCAGCATCGCGTTCAGCTGTCCGACTTCTTCGTCGGACCAGTCCTCGAGGTAGTGGGCGAACATGTCCGTGGTCCGGTGGCCGAGGTCGTCGAGCAGGTCCCTGCCCGCCGGCGTGAGCCGCAGGATGCGGGACCGCCGGTCCTCGGGATCGGGCGACCGCTCCAGCCAGCCGCGCTCCACCACATGGGCCACGTGCCGGCTGGTGACGGACATGTCGACGCCCATCAGCTCGGCGAGGCGGCCCATCCGCATCTCGCCGTGCCGGCCGAGCAGTGACAGCACCGCGGCGGACCCGGAAGGGCACTCGGCGGGCAGTATCCGCGAGAGGACCCGTTTGACGGCCCCGAC
Source organism: Streptomyces sp. NPDC054847 (assembly GCF_053610925.1). NCBI lineage: Bacteria > Bacillati > Actinomycetota > Actinomycetes > Kitasatosporales > Streptomycetaceae > Streptomyces > Streptomyces sp. NPDC054847. The sequence continues at coordinate 16,444 of NZ_JBSGZJ010000121.1, forward strand.
TGCGCTTATCTGCCGGGCCAGCTCCTCGTACTGACTCCGCTCGGCCAAGGCCCCTCCCACTTTTCGTTGCTTAGGGCAACAATAGAAGCCGTTGGTTGCTACAGGCAAATGAAAACGGGCCTGACCGGGTAAAGGAACCCAAAAGGCTTTGCATATGCGGAGTCATGGGCGGGCAATCTCCTTCTCGGAGCCCACCGGCCGCCCGCCCGGGGTTGGGGCCGCGGACGCCGTTCGCTAGGGTCCTGCCCCATGGCACACAACCCCCATGCTCCCCAAGGCCAGGGCCCCGAGGGCAACTACGACCCCGCGGGCAGCACCCAGATGTTCCGCGCCTTCGTGGACGAAGGCGCCCCGCAGGGCCGCGCGGCGGCGACGCCTGCGGCGACGTCCTCCTCGCGCGTCGGCCTCATCGTCGGCGTCGTCGCGGCGGTCGTCATCCTCGGCGCGGTCGCCTGGCTGGCCCTCGGCTAGAACCGTCGGCCCGGAACCCGTCCGGGCCGGAACCAGAACCTGTCCGGGCCGGACG
>NZ_JBSGZJ010000122.1:0-16866 GCF_053610925.1 Streptomyces sp. NPDC054847
GGCCGGCGGGGGCTCTTCACCGCGCTCCGGCGTCAGTTGTAGCTGATGTCGGAGGAGCCGTACCGGCAGTACGTGCCGTCCGGACCGCTGCCCGTCTCGACCGGTTCGTCGCCGGAGTCGTTGCCCGTGTAGCGGATGCAGGGCTTGATCTTCCGGCTGCTGTCGCCGTGGATACGGACGTTGCGCAGGGCCGCCGTGTCACCGTAGTTGGTGTTGATGCCCACGAGGGACTTCCCCGGCGCGGTGACGTCCACGTCGTTGACGATGATCGACCGCTTGTACTGCGTGGAGCAGTTGCCGCAGGAACGGACCAGCTTGCCGAAGTCGGAGACCTGGAACTTCGTGACGACCAGCTTGCCCGCCCCGTTGAACTGGAAGACCTTGTCGGACGCCTTGCGCGCGCCGCCGCCGTACACGGTGTAGACGGAGCCCGCGGACTTGCCCTTGAAGCTGGCGGCGTCCTCGCCGACGTCCTCCCACCAGACGTTCTGCAGCGTGCAACTGCCCATGCAGTGGACGCCGTCGGCGGCCGGCGAGCCGAGGACGACGTTCTTCAGTACGGCGCCGTCCTTCAGCTTGAAGATGGGAGGCTGGCCCTCGCCCTGGCCGCCGTCGCCGAGGTCACCACTGCCGTAGAACCGCTTCAGCCCGCCGTCGTACGTGCCGGACACCTCGATGGTGGCGGTCACTGGCGAGCTGCCGTTGGGCTTGGGCCACGCGGTCGCCGCGCCGGCCGTGTTGAGCATGCTGGTGGTGACGATCCCGGTCACAGTCAGCCCGAGCGCCGCTCCCAGCGCGGCGACCGTCCTGCGGCGCCGGAGGCTCCGCTTGTGTCGGCTCATGTGTTCTGGGCCCTTTCGCATGGGGGGTTGGAAGACCTACGCCGGAAGGTCGCCACAGAAAGGCCCCAGGTTGCCGCCGCCGCGCGATTTTCTTCCCCGACCCGTCAGGACGGTGTGCGGGCGAAGTCGCCCTGGACCGCGGCCGGTTCCCCCGACGCCTCGGAACGGACCGTGTACGTGTCCCCGGCCGCGTCACGGCCGCCCTCCGCATGGTTGTACTGGCCGGCGAAGACGTGCTGCCCCGGCGGGACCGTACGCCCCGGCCGCAGCGTCCAGCGGTAGACGAGGGCGCCGCTTTCCTTCCGTACGGAGAAGTCGAAGTCGCCGGCGGGACGGGTGCGCCAGCCGCCGGTGCTCGCCACGCCGCCGGTGTCGGTGATCCGCAGCTCCACCGTGAGTGAGGTCAGCGCCTTGCGGTTCTTCACCGTGACGTTGCTCTGCGCCCAGTAGCTGTTGCTGTGCGGGTCCACGGAGCCGTCGGACCACAGGTGGCCGTCCTCGGTCCGTGCCGGTGACGGCCGTTCGGTGCCGCCCGGTGCCGGGGAGGCGGGCGGCGAGGCCCCACCGGCCGCCGCGCCGTCGCCGTCGCGGCCCATGGTCGCCACGGTGTGGCCGCCGAGTGCCAGGACCGCCACGACCGCCGCCGTCGCTCCGGCGATCGCCAGCCGGTTCGCGCGGCCCGGCCCCGCCGGCACCGCCCCGGCCGGCTGCCGGTCCTCCGCCATGCCGCGTTCGACGCGGGCGAGCATCCGCTCCCGGTCGGGGCGGTGGGACGCCGCCGCCTCCCGCAGCCGCCTGCGCACCTCGTCCATCAGTTCCGGCCTCCGACCAGCTCAGAGGCTGCCATGGGACCCAGCAGCCGTTGCAGTTCCGCCATGCCCTTGGAGGTCTGGCTCTTGACCGTGCCGACCGAGACGCCGAGCGCCAGGGCCGTATCGCGCTCCGACAGGTCGAAAGCATGGCGCAGTACGACGCAGGCGCGTTTACGGAACGGCAGGGCGCGCAGCGCCTCCCGCACGTCGACGACGACGGGGACGTCGGGCCCGTCGGTCTTCTCGGAGCGCTGCGACCAGAACAGCGCCACCCGGCGCCGTTCCCTGACGGCGCTCCGGATGCGGCTGCGGGCGAGATTGGCGACGACGCCACGGGCGTAGGCGACGGGATGGTCGGCGGCGCGCGCACGGTCCCAGCGGTCCCACAGCGCGAGCATCGCGTCGGCGGCGAGGTCGTCGGCGGCGTCGGCCTCGCCGGTCAGCAGATGGGCGAGACGGGCGAGTTCGGCGTAGTGGCGCTCGAAGAACGCCTGGAATTCCGCGCGCGCCTCATCGGCGGCTGTGGCCATGATGTCCTCTCCCTCCGGTCCCGGCGCGGTGCGGCGCGTCAGCGGGGAGCGGGGCCGGAGCTGGCCCGCACGGTGAGTTCGGGTGCGAGGAGCACGGTCCGCGCCGCCTCCCCGCCGTCCAGCACGGCCACCACCTGCTCGACCGCGCGCCGGCCCATGTCCTGCGCCGGAACCGTGACGGCGGTGAGCGGCACCGATGCCTGCGCCGCGACCTGGTCGGGGCAGATGGCGACGACGGACACGTCCTCCGGTACGGCCAGCCGCTGCTGGCGCAGCAGGGCCAGCAGGGGGTCTGTGGTGGCCTCGTTCTGCACGACGAAGGCCGTCGTGCCGGGGCGTTCCTCGAGGATCCGTCCGAGGGTGGCGGCGACCGCGGTCCAGCCGCTCGCGCAGGGGCGGTGCAGGAGCCGCATGCCGTGCGTCCCGGCGGCGGAGCGCAGTCCGGCGAGGGTGCGCTCGGCGAAGCCGGTGTGGCGTTCGTACACCCCGGGGGCCTCGCCGATGAACGCGATCTCCCGGTGGCCGAGCCCGGCCAGGTGTTCCACGCACAGTGCCCCGGCCGCCGTGAAGTCGAGGTCGACGCAGCCGATGCCGCCGGTGTCGGCGGGCAGTCCGATGAGCACGGCGGGGCGCCGGGCGGCCCGCAGCAGCGGCAGCCGTTCGTCGTCGAGCTCCACGTCCATGACGATCATCGCGTCCGCCACCGCGCTGCCCTCGATGCGCCGCACGGCCTCCGGGCCCTCCTCCCCGGTGAGCAGGAGGACGTCGTAGCCGTGGGCGCGGGCCGTGGTGGTGACGGCCATGGCGATCTGGAGCATCACGGGCACATAGATGTCGGTGCGCAGCGGCACCATCAGCGCGATGATGCCGGACCGGTTGCTGGCGAGCGCGCGGGCGCCGGCGTGCGGCCGGTAGCCGAGTTCTTCGATGCTCCGCTCGACCCGCTCGCGGGTACTCCGGGAGATCGAGCGTTTGCCGCTGAGGACATAGCTGACCGTGCTGGCGGAGACGCCTGCGTGGCGGGCGACATCAGCAAGGGTGACCATTCGTGCACTCCACGGCGGAACGTTGTGACGCGCCTCGGCGTCCTGAGAGCCATGACCCTAAAGTTGCGGGTCATGGCCTGTCCAGGTCGGCCGAGGCGCGTCGGAGCGCCCGCGGGTCACCGCTCGCGCGGTGTGCCCGCTGCCGGGACCTCTCGTCCGGATCCTGCCGTGCCCGATCCGAACGAGGACCCTAAGGCCTCTCGTCCGGATCCGGCCCGATCCGAACGAAAGACCCTAGAGCGCCGGGTGGGCGTTCTTCATGAGCTCCTGGAACTGCGCGGAGAACCAGTGGCCGGAGACCGGGGCACCGCCCAGCGCGCCGGACATGTTGTTCCCGTTGCGCACGTTGCCCGTGTAGGTCGGGTCGCACATCCGGTCGAAGCCCTTGCCCTCGTCGTTCGGGATCTCCGAGCTGGAGCCGTCGGACTCACCCGGGGGCTTGACCCACAGGTAGGCGTCGATGCCCGCCTCGGGAGCCGCCTTCGGCCGCTCGCCGAGGCCCGCGCCCGCCTGGTTGCACCAGTTGCCGAGGTGGATCCGGCGGTCGAGCTTGCCGCCGTTGACGTAGGTGTCGACGTTGGTCTGCGGCCCCGGTCCGGTGGGCCGTGCGGTGCCGCCCCAGCCGTTGCGGGAGGTGTCGATCAGCATGCCGATGTTGGAGGCGAAGCCTGCCTGGACCAGGCGCTGGCGGAAGGCCTGGGCGTAGGACAGCTCATCGACGTAGCGGTTCCAGTCGACCCACTTCGACTGGCGCACCGAGGTGCCGCCCACCGCGTCGTTGATCGTGAAGTGCGGCTCCTTGAGGGGGCCGTAGTTGGCGGTGTTGGTGATGAAGCCGGTGACGTACTCCATCTTGCTGCCCTCGGCCTTGGCGGCCTGGGCGAACAGTTCGGCGGAGGGGCCGAAGTTGTCGTCCCAGCCCAGCCAGCCGTGGTGACCGGCGTCGATGTAGTTGTAGACGTTGGGGATCGGGCCGAGCTTGGACAGCGCGTAGCCGACACCCTTGACGTAGTTGCCGTTCGCCTTCATCACGTCGCACTGCGGGGTGGCGGTGGGCCGGCTGCCCGCGTTGGTGATGAGGTTGGGCAGCGAGTCGATCTCGATGACGGTGGTGATCCGCAGGCTCGCGTACTTCGGGTCGGCGACGGCGGCCGCGATCGGGTCGATGAACTCGCTCTTGTAGCGCGGGAGCTCCTCGGGCCCGAGCTCGCCGTTGGAGGCGAGTGCGGCGCAGTCGCGGCCGGGGAGGTCGTAGACGACGAGGTTGATGGCCAGCGGGCTGCCGCCGGCCTGCTTGAGCGCCTCGTCGAGGTGGTCGCGCAGACCCATCCCGCCGTTGACGCCCTCGATCGCCGCGATGCGGTCGAGCCACACGGAGGTCGAGGTGTTGGCGATGCGGCTGCCGCCCGGTTCGGCGGCGGCCTTCGCCGACCATTCGGGGTTGACGTACATCTTGGCGCCGACGAACGGGTTGTCGACCTTGTCACCGGCCGGGGGGTCGGTGGGCGGGTCGGTGGGCGGGTCGGTGGGCGTGGTGCCGCCGTTACAGGTCACACCGTTGACCGCGAAGGACGTCGGCGCGGTGTTGGTGCCGCTGTAGGAGAACTGCGCGCCCGGTGAGACGGTCGCGCCGCCGGCGATGGACCGGTTCCAGTCTGTGCCCTTGACCGTGACGGTGCTGCCTGACTGCGACCAGGTGCCGTTCCAGCCGCTGCTGAGCTTCTGGTTGCCCGTATAGGCGTACGTCAGCGTCCAGTTCTCGATCGCGGTGGTGCCGGTGTTCTTGACGTTGACCGTGGTCGTGAAGCCGGAGCCCCAGTCGCTGGTCTGGTAGTCGACGCTGCATGCGACCGCCGCGGCGGCGGCGGGCGTCTGCATGAGGGTGACGGCGCCGGCGCCGGTGGCCAGAAGGCTGCAGGCGGCCAGCAGGGCGGTGCGCTTCCGTCGCAGCGGTGGTGCGGTGGCACGGCTCATGGTGTCGCGGCTCATGGGGTGACGTGTCCTCTCGTCGGCGAATCGGGGGTGGGGGCATTGCGCTGGTCGAGCAGCCGTGTGCACACGGCCTGCCAGTGGGAGCGCTCCCAGCCAAGTGACCGAAAACGGGGGGCAGTTCTGTCCCGTTGCGGAGACTCTTTACGGGGATACGTGAACCGTCGCAGCGCGATTGCGCCCGGTGCGGGCAGGACACCGGGCGGAGCGACGGCAAGGTGCGGGGGGTGACGCATGAGCGACTCCTTGCAGCTCGGACGCGCCGAAAACGGCGTGTCCCGTGATGGAACCGCTCCCACTGGTTGCACCGGAGGCTAGCGCCGAACGGCGGGGCAGAGAAGGGGACTTGGCAAATTTCTTGACGGAGCGCACTTCTCCACCCCGGTTTCTGTGACAACTCTTGACAGCTCCGCCGCACCACCTCACCGTGGGAGCGCTCCCACTGGTTCAAGGCTTGTGCTCAGCATGCCCGTGCTCAACTCCCCGAGCCGCTAGGAGAGTCACCCCCATGTCTCCACCAGGAAGACGGCGCCCACTGAGGCGCGTACTGACGGCGCTGGCCGCCGTCCTCTCGCTCCCCCTGACCCTCACCGCGACCGGCACGGCGCCGGCCCACGCCGCCGCCGTGCAGTGCAGCGTCGACTACCGGACCAGTGACTGGGGTTCCGGCTTCACCACCGACCTCACCATCACCAACCGCGGTTCCGAAGTGATCGACGACTGGACCCTGACGTACGCCTACTCGGGGAACCAGAAGCTCAGCAACGGATGGAACGGCACCTGGTCGCAGTCGGGCAGCACCGTCACGGTCAAGGCGCCCACCTGGAGCCGGTCGATCGCCGCCGGTGCCGCCGTCAGCACCGGCGCCCAGTTCTCCTACAGCGGCGCCAACGCCGCGCCCACCTCCTTCGCCGTCAACGGCACCCCATGCACCGGCGCCCACCAGCCGCCGATCGCCGTGCTCACCAGCCCGGCGGCCGGTGCGGTCTTCTCCGCCGGCGACCCCGTCCCGCTGGCCGCGACGGCCGCCGCGGCCGACGGCGCGAGTGTCACCAAGGTCGAGTTCTACAGCGACACGACCCTGCTGGGCACGGACACCAGCTCCCCGTACACGTTCAGCGCCGCGGGCCTGGCGGCCGGCGCCTACTCGCTCTACGCCAAGGCCTACGACAGCCAGGGCGCCTCGGCCGAGTCGACCCCGGTCGGCATCACCGTGGCCACCGGCCCTGCGCTCGTGGCCTCACCCACGCAACTCGGCGTCCAGCAGGGCGGTTCCGGAACGTTCGACGTCAAGCTGTCCACCCAGCCGCCGTCGAACGTCACGGTTTCCGTGGCCCGCACGGCGGGCAACACCGGCCTGAGCGTGAGCAGCGGCGGAAGTCTCACCTTCACCCCGTCGAACTGGAACACGGCGCAGAAGGTGACCATCGCCGCCGACAGCCAGGGCACCGGCGCGGCCACCTTCAGGGTGACCGCCCCCGGCCATACGGCGGCCGAGGTGACGGTGACGCAACTGGGCGGTTCGAAGGAGTACGACGGGCGCTTCCTCGAGCTGTACGGGAAGATCACCGACCCGGCCAACGGCTACTTCTCGCCCGAGGGCATCCCGTACCACTCCGTCGAGACGCTGATCGTCGAGGCCCCCGACCACGGGCACGAGACGACGTCGGAGGCGTACAGCTACCTGATCTGGCTCCAGGCCATGTACGGCCGGATCAGCGGTGACTGGACGAAGTTCAACGGCGCCTGGGAGATCATGGAGAAGTACATGATCCCCACGCACACCGACCAGGCCACCGGCTCCTACTACGACCCGAACAAGCCGGCGACCTACGCGCCGGAGCACGACCAGCCCTCCCAGTACCCGGCCGAGCTCCAGCCCTCCGTGACATCCGGCAAGGACCCGATCGCGGCGGAGCTGAAGAGCGCGTACGGCACGGACGACGTCTACGGCATGCACTGGCTCCAGGACGTCGACAACGTCTACGGGTACGGCAACGAACCCGGCAAGTGCGAGGCCGGGCCGAGCGCGACGGGCCCCTCGTACATCAACACCTTCCAGCGCGGTCCGCAGGAATCGGTGTGGGAGACGGTGCCGCAGCCGACCTGTGACCGGTTCGCCTACGGCGGCCCCAACGGCTACCTGGACCTGTTCACCAAGGACGCGTCCTACGCCAAGCAGTGGAAGTACACCAACGCCCCGGACGCGGACGCCCGCGCCGTGCAGGCCGCCTACTGGGCAGACCTGTGGGCCAAGGAGCAGGGCAAGGGCTCCCAGGTCTCCGGGACGGTCGCCAAGGCCGCCAAGATGGGCGACTACCTGCGCTACGCCATGTTCGACAAGTACTTCAAGAAGGTCGGCAACTGCGTGGGTCCGACGACCTGCCCGGCCGGCACCGGCAAGGACAGCTCGCACTACCTGCTGTCCTGGTACTACGCCTGGGGCGGCGCGGCCGACTCCTCGGCGGGCTGGGCCTGGCGGATCGGCTCCAGCCACGCGCACGGCGGTTACCAGAACCCGCTCGCGGCGTACGCGCTCAGCGCCTACGCCCCGCTGAAGCCCAAGTCGCCGACGGCGCAGGCGGACTGGGCGAAGAGCCTGGACCGGCAGATCGAGTTCTACCGCTGGCTGCAGGCCGACGAGGGAGCCATCGCGGGCGGTGCGACGAACAGTGTCGGCGGCCGCTACGAGGCGCCGGCGGCCGGTACGCCCACCTTCTACGGGATGGCGTACGACGAGAAGCCGGTCTACCACGACCCGCCGTCGAACCAGTGGTTCGGCTTCCAGGCGTGGTCCATGGAGCGGGTCGCCGAGTACTACCAGCAGACGGGTGACGCGCAGGCGAAGGAGGTGCTCGACAAGTGGGTCGACTGGGCGCTCTCCGAGACGACCGTCAACCCCGACGGCACCTTCCGGATCCCGTCCACGCTCCAGTGGTCCGGCAAGCCGGACACGTGGAACGCGGCGAACCCGGGCGCCAACGCCGGTCTGCACGTGACGGTGGCCGACTACACCCAGGACGTGGGCGTGGCCGGCGCGTACGCCAAGGTCCTGACGTACTACGCCGCACGTTCGGGTGACGCGGAGGCCAAGTCCGTGGCCAAGGCGCTGCTCGACGGGATGTGGGACCACCACCAGGACGCGCTCGGCATCGCTGTGCCCGAGACGCGTACCGACTACAGCCGGTTCGACGACCCGGTGTACGTGCCCAGCGGCTGGACGGGCACGATGCCGAACGGCGACACCATCAACTCGTCGTCGACCTTCGCGTCGCTGCGTTCCTTCTACCAGGACGACCCCGCCTGGTCGAAGATCGAGAGTTACCTGGCGGGCGGCGCCGCACCGGAGTTCACGTACCACCGCTTCTGGGCGCAGGCGGACATCGCCCTCGCCATGGGCGCGTACGCGGAGCTGCTCGAGTGACGCACGACCGGTGAGCGCCCGCCCGCGACCTGTTGGGGCAGGTCGCCACGGGGCGGTCACCGGACCGGGCAGTCGTTGACGGCGGAGCCGGGCCGGCATCCAGAGTGATGCCGCCCGGCTCCGTCGTGCTCCCCCAGCGAATTTTCAGTTGCGCTGAGTCACTTCCGCCACACGCAACGTTGAGTAGAGTTCAGGCTGATCCGGAGGGAGATCGCATGTCCGAATTACTGACAGCCGCCGCTGTCATCGCCCCGTTCGTCAGCACCGCCGCGACGTCGTTCGCCGGCGCCGTCGTCGATTCGGCGCAGACCAGGCTGGCGGACAGCGCGGTGGAGAGAGGCCGGGTCCTGCTGGGCAGGGTGCTGCGCCGGAATCCCGACGACCCGCCGGAGACCGAAGAGGACACGGTCGCGGCCACGGCCATCGAGCAACTCTCCGCCGACGACCGGCAGGTCCTGGAGGAAGCGATCGGCACCTGGCTGACCACCGGGAAGGACCTGAGCGCGGAGTCCCTGCGGTCGCACATCGAGCTGGCCCGTCGCACCACTCACAGCGCCGACCGGATCGAGGTGACGTCGCACGGCGACGGCTCACCGGCGATCGGCAAACTGGAGACCGCGAACTTCTACTTCAACCCGCGTCCCGGTCAGGGGGCCGGTAGTTGACCGGTGAGCACCCGGTCGACAGCCGCGCCAGCACCACCGGCGACCAGTCCCCGGCGATCGGGTTCGTCAGCAAACTGTTCCTCAGCGTGTTCGTCGGAGACGTCGTCGAGTTCGCCGACAAGGCCAAGCGCTGGGGCGGCTGGAACTGGCCGCCGTTCCTGCTGGTGCTCTCGCTCGGCAGCATCGCCCTGATCACCGCGCCCGACGGGCCGCTCCACCAGTTCGTGTGGGTCTACGCCGCCATCGGCTCCGCGGTCGCGCTGGCGCTGGCACGGCTGATAGCCCCCTCGGGCGAGCGGAGGGCCCGCCGCTGGCGGGTGCTCATGTCGGCGACTGCGGTGATCTGCGCGGTCGCCGGCACCATCGGCATGGACCACCTCGCGGAACACGGCGAGATCGATGTCACCGGGCGGACCCGGATCACCCCGGACACGGCCACGAACGGCTCACGGCTGCGGCTCGTCGTGGACAGCCCCGCCGACCGCTCACGTCTGCGCCTGACCCTCACGATCAGGGACGCGGCCCGCGGCTCGCAGTTCTGCGGCCCGGAGACCACCTACACCGCCGAACTGCCCGGGAACGCGAACACCCGGGTCGAGGGTGTGCGGAGCGGCGAGGCGGTCGAGTTCCCTCTGGGCGGGCTGGAGGGCGAGATCGAGGCCCGGATCACCCTGCTGACCGACGAAGGCTGCCGGATGAGCCTTTCCGTCGCGGACGTCGTACTTCACGACTGAGAGGACACCGTGTCCGACATCCCGGAATCCTGGCGTTCCACCGTACGCGTGCCGAAGCGCCTGATCGGCACGGCGACAGCCGTCGCCACGCTTGTGAGTCTGGCTGCCTGCTCCACCGATGAACCGGAGCCGACGTTCCTCGGGGTGAACCGGGTGACCGTCGCGATGCACAACGACCTGCCCGGCCTGTCCTACTCCGCGAACTACGACCGATCGGGGCTGGACTTCCTGCTGCTCCAGCACATCGAGGAGGAGCTCGACGTCGCGTTCAGCGAGCCCGTGGACGTCTCCTCCGGCGACCGGGTGACCCAACTGCTGGGGAAGAAGGCGGACATGACGATCGCCTCCTTCTCCATCACCGCCGAACGCATGGACGAGGTCGACTTCGTGGGCCCCTATCTGACCACCCGGCAGGGGTTCCTCGTCGCTTCGGGCACCGAGGTGGAGACCCTGGCCGACCTGCGCGGCACCAGCATCTGCACCTGGGAGGGGACCACGTCCCAGGAAGCCCTGGACGACATCAAGGACACGGTGGGCGCGGACCCGGTCACCCTTGACGACGCGTCCGACTGCATCGACGAACTCGTCGCCGGCCGGGTCCAGGCGGTCTCCACCGACCAGGCGATCCTGTACGGCTTCGCCCGTCAGCACGAGAAGGACGGGCTGCGTGTGGTGCCGGACGTGACGATAGGAGCACCGCAGCACTACGGCATCGGGCTGCGGAAGGGGCACAAGGAGGACTGCCGCCGCCTCGAGGCATGGCTGAAGAAGCACGTGGGCACCAGCACCTGGATCCGGGACGTCGAGACGTCCCTGCCGGCTCTCACCGAGGAGAACCGCGGCTGGATCAGCAGCCACAAGCCGAGCACCGCGGCGATCGAGGCCCGGTCCTGCCGGGACACGACCAGCCCGTGAGCGGGGGGGCCGCCGGGCCGCCCCGTGGTCCCGGCCCGCAGCCGCTCCGGTCAGCGCCGGGTCGTCGGGTGCGCGCCGACGCGCCCACGAGCGGCGCGTGGCACGAGCGGCGCGTGGCACGGGCGGCGCACCGAAACGTCTCGCCGCGGCCCGGACCGTCCCCCAAGTTCCCTGCCAAGTCGGCGAACCGGGCCCACCGGTTCCGTTCACCGGGAGCGGTCGACAAACATGGTGAGCAAAGATCGCGCGAGCGGCAGACTGTTCCGATGAACGCATCGAGCCCCAAGGCTGACCTTCACTTCTACCTCCAGTCCGCCCGTGACGCCCTGCTGTGGAAGCTCGAAGGGCTCTCCGAGTACGACGTCCGCCGCCCGCTGACGCCGACCGGCACCAATCTCCTGGGCCTCGTCAAGCACGTGGCCGGCGTGGAGCTGGGCTACCTCGGCGACACCTTCGGGCGGCCGTCCGGCGAGCCGTTGCCCTGGCTCGAGGACGGCGCCGAGGCCAACGCGGACATGTGGGCCACCGCCGACGAATCACGCGAGTACATCGTGGAGCTCTACCACCGGGCATGGGCGCACGCGGACGCGACGATCGACGCGCTGCCGCTGGACACGGTCGGCAAGGTGCCGTGGTGGCCCAGAAAGAACGAGGTGACGTTGCATCATGCCGTCGTGCGTGTGATCGCCGATACGCACCGGCACGCCGGTCACGCCGACATCCTGCGGGAACTCACGGACGGTGCCGTCGGCATGAACGCGAACAACCGCGGCATGGCTCCCGGGGACTCGGCGTGGTGGGAGAACCACCGAAGCCGGCTGGAGCGCACGGCCGAGGAGGCCGACCGCCGAGCGCGCGGGTCCCGGTGAAGACGGAGACGCTTCGCGCCTGACCGTCACGCCCGACGCGACGGCGCGGGTCTCACCGGGCTCCTGTCCTGACCGTCACCGGCGGACGGCGGGCGGCGGGCTGCGGACGGCGGACCGTACGCCCCCGGGCGGGGGCGGCCGACGGCGGGCGGGGGCCGGCGGCCGGCGGGACCGGGTACGCCCCCGGCGGGGGCCGTACCCGGGTCGACGCCGCCGCGTCACCGCCATGCTCGGCGCCTCGCGCGCCGTCCCCCTGGCCCGGTTCCCGGGGCGGTCAGCGGGAGTCGGCCGGCCTGCGCCACATCCCCCACAGCTCCGGCCCGCCCCCCGGCAGCTGCACCTCCTCGCGCACGGTGAAACCGAAGTGCTCGTAGAAGGGGAGGTTGGAGGGCTTGGAGGACTCCAGATAGGTGGGCAGACCTGCCGCGTCGGCCTTGGCCAGCCCCGAGCGCAGCAGGGCCGCCCCGTGTCCCTGGCCCTGGGCGGCCGGGTCGGCGCCGATCATCGCCAGGTACCAGTGCGGTTCCTGAGGTGTGTGCTTCGCGGCCGTCTCGACAGCGTCCCTGAACAGCGGAGCCCGGTCACCGAGAATGGCCAGGAGTTCCTGGATCGTCCCGGCGTCGGGAACGGCCTTGGCCTGCGCCTCCGGCGGCACCCAGAACGCGGCCGCCGCCTCGGTGTGCTCGCACACGCCGTGGCGCCCGTACTGCCGGGTGAAGATCGTGGCGAAGTAGCGGCCCAGCACCGCCTCGCGCGCATCGTCGTCGGGGAAGAACCAGCGCATCATCGGGTCGTCGTCGAAGGCACGGGCCAGGATCGGGCTGATCTGCGGAGCGTCGTCGATCGTTGCCGTTTTCGGCATGTTCGTTATCGCCATACGGGCCATTCTGCACTCGATGATCTTGACCGGAGGGGCGGGGTCCTTGTCCGTGGGCAGGGAGGCGCACGGGGGACAAAGAGGCACTCCGGTACGGACATTCGGGGTGTGCGGGCAGCGACGCGAACACGGCAGCACCCCTACCGGATCGCAGTAGCGTCGCTACGCCGTACGTGTTAGCGTTGATTACGCGAGTTCGAGGTACTGCCCTTCCCACCTCCCGACAGGAGCGACACGATGACCGAGCAGAGCCGGACCCCCACCCCCACCCCGCGCCGCGTCGCGATCGTCACCGGCGGCTCCCGGGGCATCGGCCGTGAGAGCGCGGAGCGGCTGGCCGCGGACGGCTTCGCCGTCGTGATCAACTACGCGGGCAACCGGGCCGAGGCCGAGGCTGCGGTCACCGCTGTCACCGCTGCGGGCGGGCAGGCCATCGCCTTCCGCGCCGACGTGGCCGACGAGCAGGCGGTCGCCGCCCTCTTCGATCTGGCCGAGGACACCTACGGCGGCGTGGACGTGGTCGTCCACGCGGCAGGCGTCATGACGCTCGCGCCGCTGGTCGACCTCGACCTGGACGCGCTGGACCGGATGCACCGCACCAACGTCCGCGGCACGTTCGTCGTCAACCAGCAGGCCGCCCGCCGACTGCGCTCCGGCGGCGCCGTCATCAACTTCTCGACGTCCGTCCTGGGCCTCGCCCTCCCCGGCTACAGCGCGTACGCCGCCACCAAGGGCGCCGTCGAGGCCGTCACGCTGATTCTCGCCCGCGAGCTGCGGGGCCGGGACATCACCGTCAACGCTGTCGCCCCGGGACCGACCGCCACCGCACTGTTCCTGGACGGCAAGGACGCCGAGACCATCGAGCGGATGTCGAAGATGAACCCGCTGGAGCGCCTCGGCACCCCTGCCGACATCGCCGAGGTCGTCTCCTTCCTCGCCGGCCCCGCCCGCTGGATCAACGGCCAGGTCCTGCGCGCCAACGGCGGCGCGATCTGAGCCCCGTGGCGCCGGTCGGCCCCAGCCGCGCTCATGCCGGGCGTCATGCCATCGGTGAGACCGTCCTCGTCAGCCGTCGCCGAGGGAGGTGACCTCCCGTGCCGAGGGCGCGTAGCGCCGCTACGCGGCTTGGTAGCGTCGCCGCCATGAGCACCCGTGACCGCATCCTCGAAGTCGCCGCCGACCTGGTCGCGGCCTCCCCCGACGGCGACATCTCCACTCGCGCCGTGTGCGAGGGGGCCCATGTGGGAGCGCCGGCGCTCTACCGGCACTTCGGGGACAAGGAAGGTCTGCTCTCGGCGGTCGTGGACCACGGTTTCGACAAGTATCTGGCCACGAAGCGTGAGCGCAGCCCCGGGGCGGACCCCGTCCAGGACCTGCGGGACGGCTGGGACACCCATGTGGCCTTCGCCCTGGCCAACCCGAACCTGTACCGCCTGATGAACTCCCCCGCCATGCGCACCCCGCCCGCCGCGGCCCTGGAGTCCCATCGGATCCTGACCCGGGACCTGGAACGTGCGGCGGCACTCGGCAAGCTGCGGCTCGCGCCGCGCGTGGCCGCGCAGATGGTCATGGCGGCGAACGTGGGGGTGGCACTGATGCTGGTGTCCCGCCCCACCACCTTCGAGGACGCGGCCCTGTCCACCCGGGTCCGCGACGCCGTCCACGCCGCGATCCTCACTCCGGACGCCTACGCCGAGGCCACGCCGTCCGTTGGACCGGCGGACGGGCGGAGCGGGGCGGACGTCCCCTCGACCGCGGCGACACTCGACGCCCTGCTCGCCCACGCACCGTCCCCGGCACTGACCGGCGCGGAGAGCGGTCTCCTGAGCGAGTGGCTGGGACGGCTGTCCGACACTTCTTGAGCACGGCGGGGTTGTCCACCGGCCTCCGCGCTCGGACCGGCGCGGGAGGGCGGCGCCGTCGGGGTTCACCAGGCTGCCCGCCGGCGGCCCGTCAGCCATCGGAAGACGTCGTCCTGGACGGTGCCGTGGGCACGGAAGCCGAGCCCTCGTACGAGCAGTTGGTAGTCCAAGGGTGGCCGTGGACACCACCAGCTGCCGCGCTCCCGGTCCGTACGTCAGGTGCTGCGAGCCCCGCCGCCTCGGCGCGCCGTCCCGGCCCCGGCGGGCCCGTGGCCGGGGCCGGGGAGCGACTCTCGGCCGCTCCTGGCGGCGACCATGTCCGCGAAGGCGCGGGCCAGCGGCGACAGGGCGTCCCACTTCCGTACCGCCCAGCCCGCTGAGAGGGCGGGAAGATCCGGGATCGGGACGAAGCGCAGCGAAGGGTGGGCGGAGCCGCTCCAGCCGGGCAGGGCGGGGACGACGGCGTGGCCGAGGCCGAGTTCGGCGAGGAGGATGGCGGTGTCCCAGTCGGCGACGCCGGTGTCCGAGGTGGCGTGGATGCCCCACTCGGCGAAGGCGGCGTCGAGCCGGGCGCGCGACGTGGAATTCTCGGGCAGCCGGATGTGGCGGATGCCGGCGAGATCCTGCCGCTCGATCCGGCTGCGGGCGGCGAGCGGGTCGTCCGCGTGGACGGCCAGCACCCAGGGCAGGTCGATCACCCGGCGTTGCTCGACGCCGCGCACGGGATCGCCGATGGTGATCCATGCCAGGTCCAGGTCGTGGGCCGCGAGCGCGTCGAAGCAGCTGCGGCTGGAGCTCTCCGTCTGGAACTCCAGGCTGACCTGGGGGTGCCGGCGCCGGAATTCGACCACCGCCGCCGACATGAAATGGCGCACGGTGGTGGCGCCGGTGGTGATGCGTACCGAGCCGCCGTCACCGCGTACGAGGTCCGCGAGGCGTCGCAGTGCGACGTCGAGGCCGGCGATGCCGTCGGCGGCGGCCGCCTGAAGGAGTCGGCCCGCCCGAGTGGGCACGACGCCGCGGGGATGCCGTTCCACCAGGTCGGTCCCGATCTCCCGCTCGAGCCGCTTCACGTGCTGGCTGACGGCGGACTGGGTGCAGGACAGTTCGCGGGCGACGGCACTGAGGCTGCCGGCGCGGCACACGGCGACGAAGACGCGCAGATCATCAAGAGTCATGGGGAGTCCAAGATATTCCTTGGGCTGCTGCGAGGAAATCCTAGGATTGACTTGGGAGTTGAGCCTCGCGAAGATCTCCGTGGATCCAGGCGGCAACCTGGACCGCGTGACGACGCGTTCCAGGTGCCGACCGTTCCTATTCAGTGAGCAGGAGTGAGTTTTGGACCCAGACCTGTGCGACTGGCGCGTCCCGAACGGTTTTGGACGCACTGGTCGCCCGCTTTCGCTCCGCGTCCGGGGGCACGCATCGTGTGCGTGGTCCGGGGATGCGGGGGCGGGGTTCCTCACGCCCGAGGGCGCCCGGGCCGGCCTGGACGGTCCGATGCCCCGCACGATCGCTCTGGTCGTGCGGGGGCGGTGTCGTCCGTCGCCGGATCGGGTGCCCCTGGGCGCGCCTGCCGATCGCGATGCTCGCGGCATCATGACGGCTGGTCTTGCGGGTGGTGCTGGTGAGGGGCTTCTGCCAGTGCTGGGCCCCCCACTTGCTGGTGTAGGCCGGGTCCACGGCGATGATCGCGATACCAGTCCGGTCGGCCATGGAGACGAGCCGGGCACGCAGCCGGCCGGTGGGCATGCCGGAGATCAGCTGCCGAAACCGTTTCCTGCCGCCGTGCTTCTCCCTGGTCTTCTCGGCCTGGAAGTCGAGGTCCTCGACCGCGATGGCTGTGACACCGCAGGACCGGGCCCAGTGCAGGAGCCGGGTGAGGGCGTGGCGTACCTGGGCGGCGCGGTGTGGGGCGGTGCCGGTCAACTCGTAGAAGAAGCGTCGGGGTTCACCGCACGGGTTGCCGTGCGTGTCCAGGCGCCAGGCGGCGAGGTGGTCGGCATTCATGTCGACCCCGATCACACCCTGGGCGAGGGCGGCTTCGAGCGGAACGGTGGGGGCGGCCGGGATCTGCCACGAGGCGGTCAGATACCAGCGGTCGCGCCGAGTGTCGTGGTGGATGCGGTAGGCCACGGCCCGGTTCGCGACCACCCGGTCCGCCCACTCGCTGCCCCGGTGGGCGAAGGAGGCCTTCGTGGCGAGGACGTACCGGCCGTGCGGGGCGTTGGCCAGATACGCCAGGGGTGCCGGGAGTTTGATCGACACCTCGCCGTCGGGGGTGATGCGGATCGTCTCGTT
>NZ_JBSGZJ010000123.1:0-16804 GCF_053610925.1 Streptomyces sp. NPDC054847
ATGTACGCGGTTGACGTCAGATGTGGGCGGCGCCCGCACCCGCCTCCGCGTTCTCGCCACGCTTGGTGAGCACGGCCACCAGGGCCGCGACGACCGCGACGATGCCGGCGACCGTGAACGCCAGGCCCATGCCTGACATGAACGTGTCGTGGATGACGTCACCGATCCTGGTGACGAGGTCCGGCGTCATGCCGGGGGCCTGGGCCAGTTCGCCGGGGACGGTGCCGAACTCGGCGGCCTGCTCCAGCCGCGGGTCCGCCGGGGCGGGGATGCCCGCCTCCTTCCAGTTGGCCGCGAACTCGGCGCTGACCTTGGCGGACATCACCGCGCCGAGGACGGCCGTGCCGAGCGCGCCGCCGACCTGCATGGCGGCCTGCTGGAGACCGCCGGCGACGCCGGAGAGCTCCATCGGGGCGTTGCCGACGATGACCTCGGTGGCACCGACCATGACCGGCGCGAGGCCGAGGCCGAGGAGCGCGAACCAGAGGGACATCGCGAAGGTGCCCGTCCCCTCGGAGAGGGTGGTCATGCCGAACATGGCGACGGCGGTGCAGACCATGCCGCCGACCAGCGGCACACGCGGGCCGAACTTGGTGATCAGCGCCCCCGCCAGCGGCGAGGAGACGATCATCATTCCGGTGAGCGGCAGCAGCCGCAGACCGCTGTCGACCGGGCTCATCTCCTGGACGCCCTGGAGGAAGAACGTCACGAAGAACAGGCCGCCCATGAAGGCGAACGCCATCAGCACCATCAGCACCACGCCGGCGCTGAGCGGGACGGACCGGAACATGGCGAGCGGCACGAGCGGCTCGTCGACCTTGCTCTCCCAGAAGGCGAACAGGCCGAACAGCACCACAGCACCGGCCAGCCAGCCGAGGGTGGCGGCGGAGCCCCAGCCCCACTCCCCGGCCTTGATCAGCGGCCAGATGAGGCTGAACATCGCGCCCGACAGCAGCAGGATGCCGAGGATGTCGAACGACTTCGGGGCGTTCTCCGCGCGGTGGTCCTTCAGGATGACCAGGCCGAGGACCACGGCGAGGATGCCGACGGGCACGTTGATGAAGAACACCGACTGCCAGCTGACGTGCTCGACGAGCAGGCCGCCGACGATCGGGCCGCCGGCCGTCGAGGCGCCGATGACCATGCCCCAGATGCCGATCGCCATGTTCAGCTTCTCGGCGGGGAACGTGGCGCGCAGCAGGCCGAGCGCCGCCGGCATCAGCAGGGCGCCGAAGAGGCCCTGCAGCACCCGGAAGACAATGACGAGCAGGATGGAGTCGGACAGGCCGATGGCCGCGGAGGCGGCGGCGAAGCCGGCGATGCCTATGAGGAAGGTCTGCCGGTGGCCGAAGCGGTCACCGAGCTTGCCGGCTGTGATCAGTGCCACGGCAAGTGCGAGCAGATAGCCGTTGGTGATCCATTGGACGTCGGCGAGCGAGGCGTCGAGGTCATCCTGGATCGCGGGATTGGCAATCGCGACGATCGTGCCGTCCAGCGCGACCATCATCACGCCGATGGCCACGGAGAACAGGGTCAGCCAGGGGTGGCCGCGAAGCCCCTTGACCGGTGCCGGAGCGGAGTCCTGGGGATCCCTCGGCGCCTTTTCGACGGTGGTCTGACTAGTCATGCGAGAAGACTAATGACAGCGACTGACAGTTGACAAACGAGTTCACTAGTCGGTAACTGTCACGTGACTCAGCGGACAATGGACGCAGGTGGAAGCAGCGAAATGAGGAACATGAAGTGACCACGGCCGAGCCGACCGGGCTGCGCGCCCGCAAGAAACAGCGCACCCGAGACGCACTGGTACGTGTCGCCCTCGAGCTGTTCACCACCCAGGGATACGAGCGGACGACCGTCGACGAGATCGCGGAGGCCGTCGAGGTGTCCCAGCGCACCTTCTTCCGCTACTTCGCGTCCAAGGAAGAGGTCGCCTTCGCCGTCCAGGAGATCCTGGAGGCCCACTACGCCGTGGTGCTGCGCGGACGCCCCGCGGAGGAAGGCCCCTTCGAGGCCCTGCGCAACGCCGTGTTCGCCTCCTGGGACGCCATCGGGGAAGCGGTCGAGGAGATCGTTCCGCTCGATCTGTACATGCGCAGCTTCCAGATGATCGAGTCGACCCCGGCGCTGCTCGCCGCGCACATGCGCCGCTCCACCGAGACGGAGGAGGCGCTGGCCAGGCTCATCGCCGAACGGGAGGGGCTCGATGTGAACGCCGACCCCAGGCCCCGGGTGGCCGTGGCCGCGTTCAGCGGCGTGATGCGGGCCACAGGGCGGCTGTGGGGGCAGGGCGAGGATCCCAGCGTCGACGCGATCCGTTCGCTCACGGAGACGTTCCTCGACCACCTCGGTCCCGCACTGGCCGAGAACTGGCGCACCCGCGAGCGGCCCTCACCGCCCGGCCCTTGAGGCGCAGGACGCCTCCTCGCGCCCAACGACCGCCGTGCGCAGGGGAAATGTGCCCGGCCGAGCGCCGGGCCTCACGGAACGTCACCCTCCTCCCCATCAATCCCCCTTCCGACACGTGATGTACCTCACGCTCTTCGTGTAGGCCCGCACCCTTCTCCTAGGGTGTCCCGCAGTGACTTCCTTCGACTCCTCCCCCTCCCTGACCGCGTGGCGGACCCTGCTCGCCCTCGCGGTGGTGTTCGTGATGCTGGCGACCACCGGCTGGACCGCCGTACGGCACCAGCCGGGCGCCCGTGACGCTCTCGAGGCCGAACTGGCGGGCTGGAGCAAGGGACGTATAGGCGCCCGTGAACTGCCCGGTCTGGACAGCGGGCCGCAGCGGTTCGCCGCCTTCTTCATGTCGATCGGCGGCGAGCGGAGCAGGCAACTCGCCAAGGACTACCCGCGCATCGTGGGGAATCTGAACGGGGCGCCGGTCACCCTCCGGTACCTGGCCAACCGCAGGGCCCTCTCGGACTCACTCGCCCGCGAGCGCAAGCGGGTGGGCGATCCCGGGCTCACGGCCGCCGGACACCAGCAGGCCGTACGGCGGATGCACCGGTTCCAGGCGCTGATGAACCCCGACCGGCAGATCCTCTCCTTCGACCCGTCCGGTGCCGGCCGGGTGGCCGAGGTCTTCGGGGACCTGGACAGGGCCCAGCGCATCTCGGTGGTCGTGCCCGGCGTCGACACCAACCTGCTCACCTTCCAGCGGACCTCCCGCAAGTACAGCGCGCCGGTCGGCATGGCCCGGTCCCTGTACGCCGCCCAGCGGGCGGCCGCACCCGGCATGCGTACGGCCGTCATCGCATGGGGCGACTACACGAGCCCGGTCGGGGTCGGCATGGAGTCGGCCATCGGACGGCTCGCGGAGAACGGCGCCGTCCGGCTCGTCGAGCTCACCGAGGCGCTTCCGGGACGCTCCCCCGTCTCACTGTTCTGCCACAGCTACGGCTCCGTGGTCTGCGGGGTCGCCGCACGGCAACTGCCCGCCCGGGTCGGCGACGTGGCCGTCGCCGGCAGCCCCGGCATGCGGGCGGAGAACGTCGCCGGCCTGCACACGAAGGCCCGGATCTGGGCGATGCGCGACGCCGACGACTGGATCGAGGGCGTACCGCACCTGGAGGTCGGCGGGCTCGGCCACGGTGAGGACCCGGTCCTCCCGGAGTTCGGGGCGCGGGTGCTCTCCGCGGAGGGCGCCGTCGGCCATACCGGCTATTTCGAGCCGGGAACCGAGAGCGTCCGCAATTTCGCCGGCCTGGGTGTCGGCGCCTACGCCGACGTGAGTTGCGCATCGGGCACCGACACATGCCGCAGTGGTATTTCCGGTGCCTGAGCGGGCTGACGCGCGTAGAGCCCGCCCAAAAGGGGTGGCCGCCGAGGGAAGACGCGCAGGCGTGAGCCGCATACGATGAGGCACATGGGTGATGTGCTGGCCGGAATTCAAGCCACCTGGGAGTTCGAGACCGACTCCGTGCTCATCCGCTTCGAACGGGGGATCCGCACACCGAAGCTCCTCTCCTCGCTGCGCGAACGCCGCATCCCGCACGAGGCGTTGGCATCGGTGACGCTCACCCCGGGCAAGCGCGGCACGGTGGTACTGCACGCTGTGCCCAGACCGGGCGCGGATCCGCTGATGGAGGCGGCCGCCGGGCAGCTCAAGGACGTGTGCGACCCCTACCGCCTGGTGCTGCCGGCCGAGCGGGAGACGCTGGCCGAGTACTACGCCGACGAACTGCGCGCCGTCCTCGGCCCCGACGCCGGCCGGCCCGCGGACCAGTACCTCGTCTCCGCGCCCGAGGCGCCGCTCGGCTTCAAGGCCTACGACGGGAAGGCGTCCTTCGACGGCTCGCACGTGGCGTTCCGGTGGTTCTGGACGGGGGCTTCCTCCGCGAAGTGGAAGGCCGGCGACCAGAGTTTCGCCGTCTCCGAACTGTGCGGCGTCGAATGGCGCTCACCGGAGGTCTTCGACGGCTACCTGCGGCTGCTGCGCCGCGGCGCGGACGGCACGCAGGACGCGGGGCCGGCGGACCAGGACCCGGCGGCGGTCGTCTTCGGGCTCGGCTACGGACCGGTGCACGAGTCGCTGCCGTTCGCCGCGGCGGTCCTCGAATCCGTCCGCCGCCAGAACCAGACCCCGGCCCTGACCGTGCCCGCCGCCCGCCGCGACCCGGCGGACATCGCGGACCGCATACGTCACCTGGGGGACCTCCATCTGGCGGGGCTCGTGACGGACGAGGAATTCAGCCGCAAGAAGGCGGAGCTCCTGGCGGAGCTGTGACGGGGCTTCACGGGGATCGGACCACGGTATGACCCGCCACCCACGACCGGAGTACGACGCCCCGGCCACCCCGCCCCGCCTACGCTGACCCCGTCATGCCAGAAACCACCCGCCCCGGCGCCGGCACACGTATCCGCGCCCGAGCCCGCGCCGTCGCGCGGCGTGCCGGACGACGGCTCGCCGCCGACCTCGGTACGCCGTCCGCCTCCACCGCTCCCCTCCTCGGGGGCGCCGGGAGCCGCTGGCTCCGGCTGCTCCCGTACGGCGTCGCCCTCGCCTTCGTCGCCACGCTGCTGCCCGTCACCACCACCGTGCTGACCCAGGACTACAAGCTCGGCGGCGCCGTCGCCGGCGCGCTCGCCACCGCGCAGACCGCGCCGCTGCTGCTCGCCGTGACCCGCCCGCTGCAGGCATGGTGGATCGTCCTCGGCGCCGACGTGGTCGGCGCGCTGGCGCTGCTCGGCGCGGACGGCACCGGCGACAGGACCTGGCCGTGGACCCCGATGGCCGTTGTCGGCCATCTGCTGCTGATGGCCTTCCTGGGGTTGCGCGAGCCGCGCCGCACGCTCCTTGCCGTGTGGCTGGCGACCGGCGCGGCGGGCTTCGCGCTCGAACTGGTCTCGCAGGAACTCAGCGACGGCGTGCATCTGCTGCTGTTCGTGCTCAGCGGCGTCGTCCTCGTCGTCACCGGCGCGCTGCGCGAACGCGGTGACGCCCAGCGCAGACTGATCGTGCAGGAGACCATCAGCGAGGCGGAGCGGGCCCAGCGCACGCTGCTCGAGGAGCGCGCCCGTATCGCCCGTGAACTGCACGACGTCGTGGCGCACCACATGTCGGTGATCACCGTGCAGGCGGACTCGGCGCCGTACCGGATCGAGGCCCTCCCCGACGCCGCGCGGGAGGAGTTCACGTCGATCGCGGCGAGCGCGCGTGAGTCGCTGACCGAGATGCGGCGGCTGCTGTCCGTGCTGCGCAGCGAGGACGCGCAGGGCGAACGGGCCCCGCAGCCCGGTCTGGACAGGGTGCAGCAGTTGGTGGAGGCGACGGTACGGGCCGGGGTGCCGGCGGAGTTGTCGCTCGCCGCGGACCTCGGCTCCGTACCGCAGGCCGTGGACCTGTCGGGGTACCGGATCGTGCAGGAGGCGCTGGCCAATGTCGTACGGCACGCGCCCGGCGCGCCGACGCGGGTGTCGGTGACGTCCGACGGGTCCGACCTGACCGTGCTGGTCGTCAACGGCCCGGCCCCGGCGCCCACTTCGCCCCTGGAGACGACGGGGACGGGGCACGGGCTCGTCGGGATGCGGGAGCGCGTACGGTTGACCGGCGGCAGTCTCGACACCGGTCCGCTGCCGGACGGCGGTTTCCGGGTCGCGGCACGTCTTCCCCTGACCGCCGACGACACCGCCGGGACATCCGCTGAGAACGCGGGCAGGACCGGGAACAGCACGCACACCCAGCGGACCGAGGACGCCAGTTGACCATTCGCGTGATCATCGTCGACGACCAGGCCATGGTGCGCGCCGGGTTCGCCGCGCTGCTCGCGGCGCAGAGCGACATCGATGTGGTGGGCGAGGCTCCGGACGGCCGCAAGGGCGTGGAGGTCAGCCGCACCACGCACCCCGACGTGGTCCTGATGGACGTACGGATGCCGGAGATGGACGGGCTCGCCGCCGCACGTGAGCTGCTGAACCCGCCGACCGCCGTCGTGCACCGGCCCAAGGTGCTGATGCTGACGACGTTCGACGTGGACGACTACGTGTACGAGGCACTGCGCGCCGGCGCGTCCGGCTTCCTGCTGAAGGACGCGCCGCCCGCCGACCTGATCGCCGCCGTACGGATCGTCGCCGCCGGGGAGGCGCTCCTCGCGCCGTCGGTGACCCGCCGGCTGATCGCGGACTTCGCCGCACAGCGGCCCGCCCCGCGCCGGGACCCTTCGCTGCGGCTGAACGGGCTGACGCCGCGTGAGACGGAGGTCCTCGAGCTGATCGCGCGGGGCCTGTCCAACCAGGAGATCGCCGGGCATCTGGTGCTGGCCGAGCAGACCGTGAAGACACACATCGGCCGCGTGCTGGCCAAGCTCGACCTGCGCGACCGGGCCCAGGCCGTGATCTTCGCCTACGAGTCGGGCCTGGTCCGGCCCGGCGAGGCCGCGGGCTGAGGCCCGGACCGGCCGCTCCCACCCTCCTCCACCCGGTGATACTCCGGTACGACACCGGAGTTGGCTCCCCGGTGTGACGTGCCGTCACCCGTCCCCTTCCTACCTTCCTCCCGCCACAGCAACGGAGTCGGGAAGAAGGAGGCGGGCCGATGCGCCGCTACAAGAGGACCCTGGTCGCCGTCGCGTTCGCGACGACGGTGGCCGCGGGAACCACCGGATGGGCCTCGGGCAACGCACAGCACCCGGTCACGGGGCCGCCGCCGGGCAGCGCCGCGTGGACGGCGGACTCCTCGCTGGGCCGGGCCCTGCCCGATCCGGCATCGGCGGCGCCCGCGGAAGTCGCCGCGTTCTTCGGGTCGTTGAGCGACGACGAGCGGCAGTGGCTGGTCCGCCGCCATCCGCTCGTCGTCGGCAACCTCGACGGCGTGCCCGTCCGGCTGCGCTACCGGGCCAACGACCTTGCCCTGCGGGGCACCGCGTACGAGCGGCTCGCAGGGCGGCAGATCCTCGCCTTCGACCCGCGCGGCCGTGGTCAGGTCGCCGAGGTCCACGGGGACCTCGAGCGGGCCCGCCAGGTGTCCGTGGTCGTCCCCGGCTCCGACATCGACGCCGGGACCTTCGACCGGGCGAGCGACCCGTACGGCACACCCGCCGGCATGGCGACCGCCCTGCGGGCAGCGGCCGGCGGGGGCACCGCCGTCGTCGCCTGGACCGGCTACACCACGCCCGTCGGGGTCGGTCTCGACGCCGCGACCGGGAAGCTCGCGGAGGCGGGCGCGGCGCGGCTGGCCCGGTTCACCGAGGGCCTCGCCGCGACCGGCGCGCCGAAGCCCGTGCTGTTCTGCCACAGCTACGGCTCCGTCGTCTGCGGGCTCGCCGCCGACGAGGTGAACGCCCGCGACATCGTGGTGCTGGCCTCTCCCGGGATGCGCGCCGACCACGTGCGCGAGCTGCGCACGGACGCGCGGGTTTGGGCCGCCAAGGACGACTCCGACTGGATCTCCAAGGTCCCCGGCGTGCAGCTCCTCGGCCTCGGCCACGGCAACGACCCCACCGACCCGTCCTTCGGTGCCCGCCGGATCCCCGCGGAACTGGCCGAGGGGCACACCGGCTACTTCGTGCCGGGCACCGACTCGCTGCGCGCGTTCGCCGCGATCGCGAACGGGGCCGCCGACCCGGGCGGGGCCGGCGTCGCGGACCCGACCGCCGTCGGGGACCGGGCCGCCGTCGCGGGCGGAAGCCTGGAAGGAGTGGCGCGATGAGGCTCGTCGATAAGATCGAGGCCCAGACGCCCGCCCACCGTGACCGCGCCATCGACGGGCTGCGGGCGCTCGCCCTGCTCGCCGTACCGACCGGCCACTGGCTGCTCGGCGGCTTCACCCTCGACACGGACGGCGCGCTGCACAACGCCAGCCCGCTCACGGCGTTCGGCTTCTTCGCGCCGGTCAGCTGGGTGCTTCAGATGCTGGGAGTCTTCTTCCTCGTCGGCGGTCACGCGTCCGTCCTCTCCTACCACCGCCGCAGCGGCAGCACCGGTGCGTGGCTGAGGCAGCGCGTCGCCCGCCTCGGCCGGCCGGTCCTCGGCGTCACCGCCGTGTGGGCCGTGCTGATCCCGGTGCTGTGGTGGCTCGGGGTACCCGGCGACACGTTGCGGACCGGGTCGACGCTGGTGGTGCAACCCCTGTGGTTCGTGGGCGTGTACACAGTGATCACCGCCCTCACCCCGTACTGCGTACGCGCCGCCCGCCGCATGGGCGCGTGGGCGGCGGCGCCACTGCTGCTCACCGTCGCGGTGGTCGACCTGCTGCGGTACGGGCCGTACGCCGACGCCGGCGCGGTGCCGGGGTGGCTCGGAGTCGTCAACATCCTCCCCGGCTGGCTGTTCGCCTACCAGCTCGGAGTGAGCTGGGGCGAGGGCCGCGTCGGGCGCCGCCATGCGCGGGGGCTCCTGATCGGCGGCATGGCGCTGTTCGCGATGCTGCTGCTCGTCTTCGACTACCCGGCGTCAATGGTCGGCGTGCCCGGCGAGGCCCGCACCAACTCGCATCCGCCGTCGCTGCTGGTCCTCGCGCTGGCCGCGGCGCAGAGCGGGGCGGCGATCCTGCTGCACGGCCGGCTCGGCCGGCTGCTGAGCCGGCCCGCGCTGTGGGCGCCGGTGGTCGTCGTCAACCTGTCGGCGATGACGATCCTGTGCTGGCACCAGACGGCGATGCTGGCGGCGGCCGTACCGGCGTCCTTCCTCGGGGAGATCCCCGGCCTGACCACGCCGCCGGACTCGATCCTCTGGATCCTGGCGAGGGTGGCGTGGCTGCCGGTGTTCGCGTGCCTGCTGGCGCTGATCGCCCGCCGGGCGCGGGTCTTCGAGACGCCGTGGCCGCAGGGCGCGCGGGGTGCGCGTGCGGTGGCGGGGGCGCTGGCGGTGGGGTTCGCGGTGTTCGCGTTCGGGTGGGCGTGACGGTGGGCGTCGCCGCTGAGGGGGGGCGTGTTCTCCCCTCCTCCCACGGCCCGGCGGCCGTGGGAGGTGCACATCGAGTACGAGCGGCCAGCGCCGGTAGGGAGTCACACCGGGTCCGGCAGGCCCATGAGTGCGAGTTCGGCCGGGTCGACCACCGCGGTGATCTCGGTGATGCGGCCGTCGGCGACGGTGAAGGCCAGGACTGCGAGGGGGGTGCCGTCCTCGTTCCAGGAGATGACGCCGGGGCGGCCGTTGACGATTGCCGCGTGTCCGCGTGCCGCACCGCCGGCCACTCGTGCGCGGGTGGCGACTTCGGTGGCTCCGAGGGTGACGAACCGGCCGGTGGGCGTGTGGACGGTGAACTTCACTTCGGGGTGGAGAACCTGCAGCAGTTGCTCGAACCGACCGTCGCCGGCCGCCGCCAGAAAGGCCTGCACCACCTCGCGTTGCTGACGTCCTGCGCTCTCCGGCCGCGGGGCGGCCCGTACTTTTCTGCGGGCGCGGCTGGTGAGCATCTTCGTGGCGTCTGCGGACTTGCCGAGGATGGTGCCGATCTCTCCGTGGGGCACGGCGAACACGTCGTGCAGCACGAACGCCAGTCGTTCGTCCGGGCGCAGCGAGTCGAGAACCGTAAGGAGCGCGAGGCCGACGGAGTCCCCGAGTTCCACGAGGTCTTCCGGAGCAGGACCGTCGTCGAGCGTCACGGTGTACTCGGCCGGCCGGTCGTCCAAGGAGACTTCCGGGCGGGTCCGGCCCGACCGCAGGACATCGAGGCTGATGCGGCCGACCACGGTGGTCAGCCAGCCGCCGAGGTTGTGGATGGTGTCGGTGTCCTGGCGGGAGAGACGCAGCCACGCCTCCTGGACCACGTCCTCCGCGTCGGCGTGCGATCCGAGCACGCGGTGGGCGACGGCTCGTAGCCGGTCGCGATGGGACTCGAAGGCATCGGCGATCGGATCCGTGGGCCGGGTACCGGGCATGGCGTTACCTCCGTGGAAGGCGCTCCGTCATAGGGGTGACGGGCACAAGCCCCGCAACGTAACGCGATGAAGGAGAGCACGCTCGCATGGAGAACCGACTCAAGAACAAGAGCACGAACAACCCCGACTTGTGGACCGCGATCCAGCACCTCCACAAGGCGATAGCCGCCGGGGGCGTCGACCCGAAACTGCTTGTGCTGGTGCACCTGCGCGTCAGCCAGATCAACAGCTGCTCGGCGTGCGTCCACGCCAGTGTCGCCGGGGGGAAGAAGGCCGGTGAGACCGACGAGCGGCTGCACAACGTGGTGGCATGGCGTGAGGCGCCGTTCTACACCGCTGCGGAGCGGGCGGCACTGGCGCTGGCCGAGGCCGCGACGCGGTTGCAGGACGGTGCGGAGGGCGTGACCGACGAGGTCTGGGAAGAGGTCGACGCCCATTTCACCGAGGAGCAGATCGGCGCGATCAACCTGGAGATCGCGCTGACCAACTTCTTCAACCGGCTCAACCGCACCGTCAAGGAACCGGCCGGCCGGACCTGGGGCTGAGCCCGGTGTGGCACTCACCCACCGACCGCTCAGTGGCAACCGAACTGCGGCCGGTGCGACGGTGGCCGGGGGCCATGTAGCGCCGGTGCCACCACCCGGTTATCAGGCACGAGGCCAAGAGCCGAACTTACGGCTGTGGGACGCGGACGGTGCGGAGCACGGTGGACGGGTCCGGGCGGAGCCCGGTCACGGGAAGTGGGGATCCCCCCACGACCGCAAGGCCGTAGGGAGGGGTGTGGGAAACGTCCCCGCAGGTACTACTCCCGCGCCGTCGACGTCGACGACATGTCCGGGTACCGGTCGCCCGCCACCCGCCCCGCCACCGGCTCCAGCGACGCCAGCTCCGCCTCCGTCAGGACCAGCCGCGTCGCCGCCAGGTTCTCCCGCAGGCGCGTGGGCCTGCGGGTGCCCGGGATGGGGACGACCGTCAGGCCGTGGGCGTCGGCACGCTGGTGGACCCAGGCCAGCGCCACCTGAGCCGCGCTCGCCCCGCGCGCCGCCGCGATCTTGTGGACGGGCTCCAGGAGCGCGGCGTTCCGCTGCGCGTTGTCCCCCGTGAAGCGGGGCTGGTGGCGGCGGAAGTCGTCCTCGGACAGGTCCTTGCCGGCGTCGGTGAACGCGCCGGTGAGGAAGCCCCGGCCGAGGGGCGAGTACGGCACGAGCGTGACACCGAGTTCGGCGGCCGCGCCGGCCGCACTGCGCTCCACGTCGCGGCTGAAGAGGGACCATTCCGACTGGAGGGCCGCGATGGGGTGCACGGCGTGCGCCTCGCGCAGTTCGGCGCCGGTCACCTCGCTGAGCCCGAGGTGCTTGACGAGGCCCCGTTCGACGAGTTCCGCCATCGCGCCGACGGACTCCTCGAGCGGCACGGCCGGGTCGCGCCGGTGCATGTAGTAGAGGTCGATGACGTCGACGCCGAGCCGCCGCAGACTGCCTTCGACGGATTGCCGGATGTACGCGGGGTCGTTGCGCACGGCCCGGTAGTGGGGGTCGTCGTTCCGTACGATGGCGAACTTGGTGGCGAGCGTGATCTCGTCCCGGTGCGCGGCGACGAACGGCGCGAGGAACTCCTCGTTGGCGCCCCGCCCGTACACGTCGGCCGTGTCGAAGAGGGTCACGCCCTCGGCGAGCGCCACCTCGAGGGTATCCCTCGCCGCCGCCTCGTCGGTGTCGCCGTAGAACTCGCTCATGCCCATGCAGCCGAGGCCCTGGACGCCGACGACGGGTCCTTCCGTGCCGAGGCGCACCTGTGCGATCTTGCTGTCGTTCATCAGTTCAGGACCTCTCCGGAGCCCGCCGGGCGTCCGCGTAGAACTCGATCTTGTGGTCCAGGACGGCGAGGGTGTCGTGGAGTTCGGCGATCCGGGCGAGCACGTCGCGCCGGGTGCGCTGGAGCAGTTCCGCGCGTGCCTCGAAGGTCGACTCGCCCTCCCGGACCATCTCGGCGTACGTGACCATGTCGGCGACGGGCATCCCCGTCAGCCGCAGTTTGCCGACGAAGGCCAGCCAGTCCAGGTCGCGGTTGGTGAACCGCCGCTGGCCCGTGTGGGAACGGTCGACGTGCGGCATCAGGCCGATCCGCTCGTACCAGCGCAGGGTGTGCGCGGTGAGTCCGGTGAAGGCGACAACTTCGCTGATGGTGTAGCGGTCCTGCCCTTCGGGACGCGGGTGCGCGCGGGGGGCGGCCTTGCAGAGATCGGTCCTGGCGGGGGTGCTCTCGATCACCGTCATGCCCTCCACGCTAAAACGTTGGAGTGCACTCGAAGCAAGCTCAATCCGCTGGCATTTCCGGCACGGCCGGAATTAGCCTGCTGATCATGAGCCTCTCCCGCCGCGCCACCCCCGCCGATGCCGAAGAGCTGGTCCGTCTCCGCAAGGTCATGACGGACTCCGTCGCCGGGCCGAGTCCCGATGTCAGCTGGCAGCCCGCGGCCGTGGCGACGCTGCGCGACCGGCTCGCGGACCCGGACGGCACCCTCACGGCGTTCGTCGTCGAGCGTCCGGGCGGCGGGCTCGCCGCGTGCGCGGTCGGCACCATCGAGTACCGGCTCGGCAGTCCGGGCAACCCGGAGGGCACCTGCGGCTATGTCTTCAGTGTCGCCACGGACGAGGACATGCGCCGCCGCGGCTGTTCACGCGCCTGCGTGGAGGGGCTGCTCGGCTGGTTCCGTGAGCGCGGCGTCCGCAAGATCGATCTGCGCGCCTCCGAGGACGGCGAGCCGCTGTACGCCTCCCTGGGCTTCGTCCGCACCCCTGACCCGGCGATGCGGCTGACTCTGTAGCACCGTTTAGGCTCGTAGCCATGCAGAGCCTGGCGATGATCGAGAACTGGCCGGTACCGACCGCGGCGGCCGCCGTCGTACGAGCGGACGGCTCGGTCGCCGGTTCGTACGGCCCGACGGACCGGCGCTTCCCCCTCGCCTCCGTGACGAAGCCGCTCGCCGCCTACGCGGCGCTGGTCGCGTACGAGGAGGGCGCGATCGAGCTCGACGAGCCCGCCGGCCCGGAGGGGGCCACCGTCCGGCACCTGCTCGCGCACACGTCGGGGCTGGCCTTCGACGAGCACCGGGCCATGGCCGCGCCCGGCACCCGCCGGCTGTACTCGAACGCCGGCTTCGAGGTGCTCGGCGACCACATCGCCAAGGCCACCGACATCCCGTTCGCCGACTATCTCCACCAGGCCGTGCTGGAGCCGCTCGGCATGACGTCCACCACGCTGGACGGCTCCCCCGCCAAGGACGGTGTGTCGACCGTCGACGACCTGGCGCGGTTCGCGGCCGAGGTGCAGGCGCCGCGGCTGCTCGACGCGCGGACCGTGCTCGAGGCCATGACGGTCGTCCACCCCGGCCTGTCCGGTGTGCTGCCCGGTTACGGGAACCAGAAGCCCAACGACTGGGGTCTGGGCTTCGAGATCCGCGACTCCAAGTCCCCGCACTGGACGGGTGCTTCGTCCTCGCCGCGCACCTTCGGCCACTTCGGCCAGTCCGGCACCTTCCTGTGGATCGACCCGGACGCGCGGGCGGCGTGCGTGGCGCTCACCGACCGGGCCTTCGGGCCGTGGGCGATCGAGGCGTGGCCCGCGTTCACGGACGCGGTGCTGGCGGAGCTGCGCGGCTGACGGGGCCGTCCCGCCGATCGCTACGGGGGGATCAGCCCGTCTCCGAAGGGGTCACGGTCGGCGCCGGACGGCGGGCCCCGTTGTCGCAGGTCGCGGCGGGCTGTGCGCCGTCCGCGCCCACCAGGACCACCGGCACACCGCCGTTGTCGCTCTCCGCGTAAGCGACGGTGCACACGAGCTGCTGCCGGGCGACCCTGGTCAGCGGGGCCAGCGACGTGTCCAGGGTGAGCCTCGCTGTGCCCCCGGACACCTCGGTCCCCACCACGGTCGACGGATCGGGAAGCGACGGCGCGTTGCTCAGCCCGGCCCGTTTCTCGGCCGCGTTCGGGCCGGCCAGGAGGGCCGCGACCGTCTTGGCGGTCGACGGCCGCTCCGGGGCAGTGATCGACTCCGGGCCGACGGCCCCGTTCCAGACCGTCGTGTCGACCGATCTCGGCGACGGCACCAGCAGTCCGTCCGGGGAGAGGAAGAACGCCATCATGCGGTGCTCGCGGGCCGGCAGGACGTCGAGCGTCGCCGGTCCGCCCGCCTCGATGACGTCCGTCTTCTGGATGCCGCAGCCGGTGAGCGCGAGCAGCGCCGCCAAGGCCGTCGCCGCGCGGACGCGCCGTCTCATGCCGTCGCCTCCTGGCTGCCGTGCGGCCCGTGCGGCCCGTGCAGCGGGATCTCGACGGTGAGGACGGCCCCGCCGTCCGGTCCGTTCACGGCCCGGATCGTCCCGCCGTGCAGGCGGACGTTCTCCTGGGTGATGGCCAGTCCGAGCCCGCTTCCGGCCGAGCGGGTGCGGGCCGCGTCGGCCTTGTAGAACCGTTCGAAGATGTGCGGCAGCACGTCGGGCCGGATGCCGGGTCCGCTGTCGGCCACGTCGACGACCAGCAGTTCGCCCTGGACCGACAGCCGTACGGTGACAGGTTCCGAGCCGTGCCGCAGCGCGTTGCCGACCAGGTTCGCGACGACGACGTCGAAGCGCCGCGGATCGAGGCGCGCCCGGATGCCGTCGGGGAGGTCGGTGCGGACCCGCTCGCCCCAGCGGCGGTGGTCCAGGGTCTTGCGGACGGTCTCGCCGACGTCGACCTCGTCGGTGTTCAGTTCCGCCGCGCGGGCGTCGAACCGGGAGATCTCCATCAGGTCCTCGACGAGCACGGCGAGTTTGCCTGTCTCGGCGCTGATCAGCCGCACGGCCCGCGCGGTGTCCGGGTCCAGGCCGTCGGCGTCCTCGTCGAGCACCTCGGTGACGGCGAGCATCCCGGCCAGCGGGGTGCGCAGCTCGTGCGAGACGTCGGAGGCGAAGCGCCGGGCCCTCGCCTCCGCCTGCTGCAGCTCGTCCACGGACCGTTCGAGCTGGCCCGCGGACTCGTTGAACGTGCGGGCCAGGTCGGCGAGTTCGTCGCTGCCCCGGACCGGGATACGGGTGTCCAGCCGACCGCTGCCCATCGAGCGGGCGGCGCGCCGGAGTTGACGCACCGGGCGCAGCACACCGCGCGCCGCGATCAGCGCGGGTATCAGGGCGACGGCGAGTCCGGGCAGTGCCCCGTCGCGGGCGGCGGTGACGAGGGCGTCGACGTTCGCCTCCTCGTCGGTCATCCGCATCACGGCGAACAGCACGAGTCCGCTGGGCATGCTGCTGCCGGGGCCGGTGCGCACCAGGACGGGCACCCCGATGGTCAGGTACGGAACGCCATTGCTGACGACCCGTTGGAAGCTGCCCCGGGAGCGGGCGAGGGTCATGCGTCGCAGATCCGGCGTGATGACGGTCGATGCGGGGTTGGTGCCGGAGGACACGCGCAGCGAACCGTACTCGGCGAAGACGACCCAGGGGTGCGGCTTGGACTTGCTCGCGATCACGAAGAGGTACTCCCGGAGCATCGCCGGGTCGATCGGCAGCTCCGGGGCCAGGGTCTCGACCTGCTCGCGGAACGAGGCGACCGCGGTGTCCTGGGCGCTGGCCAGGACGGCGCTGCGCGCCTCGCGGTAGGTGAGGGTGGCGGTGGTCCCCGCGCTGACCGCGGCGACCAGCAGGAACGCGAGGACGAGGCGGGTGCGCAGCCCGAAGGGGGCGATCCGGCGGTCACGGGCCGCGTCGCCCGTGCGGCGGCGGGTCACAGCGGTCCGAAGCGGTAGCCGAAGCCCCGCAGGGTCTGTATGTAGCGCGGACTGCCCGGTGTGTCCTCGATCTTGTTGCGCAGCCGCCGTACGCACGCGTCGACGAGCCGCGCGTCACCGTGGTAGCTGTGCTCCCAGACGTGTTCCAGCAGCTGCTGGCGGCTGAACACCTGCTCCGGCGCGGCGGTCAGGTGCAGGAGCAGCTTCATCTCGGAGGGCGCCAGGGCGAGGCGTTCGCCGTTCTTGGCGACGGTGAGCCCCGCGCGGTCGATCGCGAGTTCGCCGTGGAACTCGACGGACGGACGGCCGCCCGGCGCCTCCATCCTGCGCAGCACGGCACGGATACGGGCCTCGATGACCTCGGTGCGGGCGGGTTTGACGATGTAGTCGTCGGCGCCCGCCTCGAGGCCGATGACGACGTCGAAGTCGTCGCCGCGGGCGGTGAGCATGATGATCGGCAGCTGGCTGTCCTCCCGTACCCGGCGGCAGACCTGTACGCCGTTCATGCCGGGCAGCATCAGGTCCAGCAGCAGCAGGTCGGGACGGAACTCGGCGAGCGCGGCGAGCCCGGACTCGCCGGTGGCCGCGGTCCGCACCTCGTGACCGCGGCGGCGCAGCCCGAGCTCGACGCCTTCGCGTACGGAGGGGTCGTCTTCGATGAGGAGGACGCGGGGCATCGGTGGGGCTCCAGGTCGTGATCAGC
The DNA here is from genome assembly GCF_053610925.1 of Streptomyces sp. NPDC054847. NCBI lineage: Bacteria > Bacillati > Actinomycetota > Actinomycetes > Kitasatosporales > Streptomycetaceae > Streptomyces > Streptomyces sp. NPDC054847. The sequence continues at coordinate 16,792 of NZ_JBSGZJ010000123.1, forward strand.
GGCGGGTGGGCAG
>NZ_JBSGZJ010000124.1:0-16734 GCF_053610925.1 Streptomyces sp. NPDC054847
GGTGGGGGACGAGGAGTCCGACGAAGCCGAGGGCGCCGACGGCGGAGACCGCGCCCGCCGTGAGCGCTACGGCGCAGCCGAGCGCCGTGGCGCGGGCCCGGCCGGTGGCGAGACCCGCCGCGGCGGCCTGTTCGTCGCCGCAGCGCAGCAGTGTCAGCGGCCCGGCCATGACCCAGGCGGCGATCGCCCAGGCCGCCGCCCACGGCCACAGCAGGACCCAGTGCTCCCACACGCGGCCCTCGGCGGAGCCCACCAGCCACTGGACGACGCTGCCGAGTTCGCCGGGCGCGACGAGCAGGACCATCGCCGTGAGCCCGGAGAGGACCGCCGAGACGAGGACTCCGTGGACGGCCGTCCGCGCCGGGTCGGACTTCTCGCGGCCGGTCAGCAGCCACAGCAGCCCGGCGCCCGCGAATCCGCCGATGCAGGCGGCGACGACCACGGCCGCGGGTGAGCGCCACCCCGCCAGTCCGAGACCCGTCGCGGTCACGGCGCCGAGCACCGCGCCGGGGGTGACGCCGGTGACCTCCGGGCCGGCGAGCGGGTTGCGCAGGGCGGACTGGAGGACCATGCCCGCGAGTCCGAGGCTGGCGCCCGCGGCCAGCGCGACGAGGGTCCTGGGCAGTCTGAGCCGGAGCACGATGTGACGTGCCGCCGGGTCGCCGTCGCCGCCGAGCACCTGCCACACGTCCCTGGCGTCCAGCGACCGCCCGGCGACCAGGTCGGCGCAGCCCACGGCGAGGACGAGCAGCGCGGCCACGACGAGCGGCCACCGCCGGGCGGTGAGGGGTGCGAGTGCGCTCACGCCAGGGCCGCCTTCCTCTTCATGAGGGCGACCCCGGCCGGCACACCGAGGAGCGCCGTCCAGGCGCCGACGGGTGTCTCGACGGGTGCCAGCGCCAACCGGGCGGGGAGGTCCGCGCAGGCGACGACGAGCGCGCCGCACACCGCCGACCACGGCAGCCAACGCACGGCGTCGCCCCGCGGGTCGAGCCGCCGGGCCAGGTGGGGTGCGAGAAAGCCGACCCAGGCGACGGGTCCGCAGACGGCGACGACCGGCGCGATCAGCACGACGGCGATGGCGAGGGCGGCGAACCTGGCCCGTCGCACCCGTACGCCGAGCGCCCGGGCGTCGTCGTCGCCGAGCCGCAGCACCGACAGCACCGGCGCGCAGAGCACCAGCGCGGGGACGGCTGCCACGAGCCACGGCCAGAGCCCGGTGACGTCCTGCCAGGTCCGCGCGGAGAGACTGCCCAGCAGATAGCGGTAGATGAGCTGGAGGTCGAGCTGGTCGGCCAGCACCATCAGGACCAGCAGCGCCGCCTGGAGCGCCGCCGCGACCGCGGCGCCGGTGAGCAGGACCGCCGAGGGGCTGCGCCCGAATCCTGCGGCGATCAGGGTCAGTACGCCCCCGACCGCGGCTCCGCCGACGGCGAGCAGCGGCTGTACGGCCAGGGGCACGGAGAGGGCGAGGACGAGGGGCGCGGCGACGCCGAGTGCCGCGCCGGAGGAGACGCCGAGCATCTCGGGCACGGCGAGCGGATTGCGCAGCGCCTCCTGGAGGACCAGGCCGGCTGCGCCCAGGCAGGCTCCGGCGACGAGCGCCAGGACGAGCCGGGGCAGCCGCAGTTCGGTGACGACGAGGCCGGCGAGCCCGTCGCCGCCGAGGGCGGCGGGCAGTCCGAGCAGCGGTACGTACGGCGTGCCGAGGGACAGCGCGCACAGCACCGCCGCCGTCAGCAGTCCGCCGGCGGCGGCGATCCGGCGCTTCACCGCAGCTTGGCCGTGGCCTCGTCGAGGACGATGCTCAGGGACCGGGTGCCGCGCCCCTTGGCCCACACCTCGGGATCGACCTCGTACACCTTGCCGTTCTTGACGGCGGGGATCTGCGACCAGAGCGGGTTCTTGGCGAGCCGGTCGGACAGCTTGCCCTCGGAGGGCCCGCCGAAGGACAGCGTCTCGACGAAGAGGACGTCGACGTCGCGCGCCAGGATCTCCTCCATGCTGTAGGAGCCTTCGACGCCACGGCTCTGCCACGGGTAGTGGGAGATGCCGGGGAACAGTCCGGCGGCGACGTCGGTGCCGGGGGTGGCGACGCCGAAGTTCTCGTCGCTCCCGAAGATGATCAGTGAGGTGCTGTCGCTCTTCGCGGTCCGTGCGTCGGCGAGTTTCTGCCGGAAGGCGACCTCGGCCTTCTCGCCCTGCTCCGTACGTCCGGTCAGGGCCGCCAGGTCGCGCAGGTATCCGACGCTGTCCTCCCACGCGCGGGGCTGCACGGGCCAGAAGACGGTGGCGCCCTTCAGCGCGGGGGCCAGCTTGCCGTGGGTGTCCTCGAGACCGATGACGAGATCCGGCTCGTGCGACAGGATCGCCTCCGCCTCGGGGCTGATGAACCCGCCGGGGACGACGGGGATCCCCGCGGCCTCCTTCTCGCCGAGGAACTCCTTACGGGCCAGCAGCTGCGAGTTGGTCGCCACGGGCCGCATGCCGAGTTCGGCGAGCATGTCGTCGCAGAGGGCCACGAGGCACACGACCCGCTCGGGCGGGGCGGGCGTCGTGACGGTGACGCCCGCGGCGTCGGTGATCTTCCGTGCCGGGGTGATGGGTTCGGCCCGTACGTCGACCGCCGGCGCCGTGCCGTCCGGCTTGTCGCCGGCCTCCTCGGCGGGTGCCCCGCAGCCCGCCAGCAGGGTTCCCAGGACAGCGGCGGCTGCCCATCGGCGGACGGTCCTCATCGCTCTGCGCGGCATCGCATCTCTTTCGTTTCGGCTCGGCCGGACGGGTGACCCGGCATCATTTCTACATGATAATCATTACCAACAACACCGTCCGACCGCGGCCCCCGCGACCGCCGACTCCCGGAGACCGCCGTGTCCGTGAACCCTGCCCCCGCCTCTCCTCGCCTGCTCGTCGCCGACCAAGTCGCGGGCGCCGTATACGTGTTGAGCCTTCCGGACGGGCGGGAGACCGGCCGCGTCGAAGGGCGCCACCTCGCCGAGCACGCCGGCTTCCTCGCCCTGCCCGGCGGCCGTACCGCGTTCGTCGACGACCTCGCGGGCGAGCTCGTCGTCCTCGACCCGTACGGCCCGGACACGGGGCGGCCGCTGACGGCGGCGACCGTGCCCGTGGCCGTTCCCGCAGAGCATCTCGCCGCCGATCCGACCGGGCGACTGCTCGCCGTCACCACCGGACTCGGCCGCAACTGGGAGGCGTGGAGCGACCTGCTGACAGCGGTGGACCTCGGCGCACCGGGCGGCCCGCGATCGGTGCGGGTCCGCACCCGTACGGGCGAGCCCGGCGTCACCGTCCTCGGTGGCCCCGCCGAGGAGGACGCGCTCGTCGTACTGCGCCACCGGGAACCGGGCTCGTTCACCGCCTACCGGCACGCCGACCTGATGAGCGCCGCGCCGGCCTGCCCGCCCGCCGTACCCGCGGCCGAACTGCCGCTCGCCGACGACGACGGGCACGGCGACGCCCACGACCCCCTCTCCGGGCGGCTGTTCGCGGCCACCGGCTCCGGCGTCCGGCGCGCCCGCCGCGACGGCGGCGCCCTGGTGGCGGAGGAGCCGCTGCCGTGGGCCGGCGCGGGGCGCGGGTACTACCTGCGTCTCGATCCGGCGCGCCGGACGCTCTGGTCGTGCGTACGGGGCGGGCCCGCCGACCCGGGCCGCTGGCCGGAGTGGACCAACGACGCCTGGTGGCACTCGCTGGAGCACGACACCACCGGGCGCCTTCCGCTCGGCCCCGGGCTGGTCTTCCGTCTCGCCGTCGCCGCGCGCCGCACCGCGTACGCCCGGGTGCACCCCGACGGCGACGAACTCGTCCTCGTCACGACGGACTCGGACTCCCCCGCCGTCGCCGCCCGGCTGCCGCTGCCCGCGATGGACGGCGCGCCCCGGCCCGGCGGCACACCGTGGGACGGGGTACAGCGCCGGGCGGTCGCCGCGTCACCCGGATCATCGCTCGTCGCCGTCACCCGTGGGGGTCATGGAGAGATCCACTTGGTTGACGCCGACGCGGCCCCTGGCGCATCCCCCCTGGTGACGACCTTGAAGGTGCCCACACCGCTCAACGACGGGGGCCATCTCGCCCTGATCTCCCCCGGCGACGGCGCCCATGGCGACCCGGTCGGCCGCTGAAAGATTGTGAATTGATTCACCTGAACCCTTGGCCAGGCGTGCGGATCCGTGCTGAGATGCCGTCTGACTCAACAGCTCGATGGCGTGCTCGGGGAGGGCAAGTGGCGCATACCGCCATGTCTGGTTCCGGAACCACAGCAGGTGACGATCCACTCCAGACCGCGGTATGGCGGCTGCGTTCGCGCGGCTGTTGGACCGATGCGGCGGCGCTGCTCGCGCCCCGAGCCGCGGACCCCGCGGCTGCACTGGAGCGGGCCGGACTGCTCGTGGAGCGCTGCCTGTTCACCTGCGAGGGCTGGGCGGAGGCCGAGGACGCGCTGCGCACGGCGGAAGCCGTCGCCCGCGACGACGAGGAACGCGGCGGCGCCGCGAGCGAGCGCGGCCGGCTGGCCTACGCGGCGACCCGCCTCGGCGTACGGGACCGGGCCGACGAGGCCCGCTCCGCTCTCGGCAGGGCGACCGCGCTCCTCTCCCCCGCCTCACCGAGACGCCCGCTGCTCGACTTCCGGCGCGGCCTGGTCTCCGAGCACATCGCGGACGCGCCGCAGGCGGCCCTCGCCGCCTACCAGCGGGCCCACGCCGGCGCGAAGGCGCAGAACGACCCGCTGCTGCTGTCGTTCACCTGGCAGCAGCAGGCCGGACTCGCCCTCAGGGACGGCGAGTTGACGCAGGCCCGGCACGGCTTCTCCGAGTGCCTGCGCATCCGGGAGGACCTCGGCTATCTGATCGGCACCGCGCCCGCGCTCGCCGGGCTCGCGGACTGCGAACCGGAGCCCGAGGCGGGCCGCCTGCGTTCCGAGGCGCGCAGGCTGTTCCGGCTGCTGGGCGGCGTGCCGGTGTGGCTGGGCTCGCAGTTGTCGCCCGTGGTGCCTCCACAGCCCTCCGTGGCCGAGCCCGAGCCCGCGGGCCAGTGAGGACCCGCCGCAGGGAGGGCGACGTCCCCGAGCCGCGCAGCCGGTGGGACGAGATCACGACCGGCCTGTGGGTCGGCGGTCACGTCTGGGCGGACACCGCGGGCCGGCACCAGGACGTCGTGGTCGCCGACGAGTTCGACGTCGTGATCAGCCTCTACACCCGCGAGGGCCACGGCCCCGACGAGGGCGTGGAGCATCATGTCGTCCCCATCCCCGACGACTGGCTGACCGCCGACGAGATCGACCGCGTGCGCCGGGTGGCGCTGACGGCCGCCGACGCCGTACGGGCGGGACGCCGGGTGCTGGTGCGCTGCTACTCCGGCTACAACCGCGCCGGCCTGGTGGCCGCTCAGACCCTCATGGAACTGGGACACGACGCGGAGGGCGCCATCGACCGGGTCAGGCTACGGCGTTCGCCGTGGGCACTGCACAACGCGGCGTTCGAGCAGTACCTGCTCACCGGACTGGACATCGCCTCGCTGCTGTCCAGACTGGAGCCACCGCCCGCGAGCTGATCACGTCACCCAGGCGAGGACCCGCTGCGGATTCATGGCGAGCAGCACCAGGACGACCACGACGCCCGCCCAGACGAATCCGCGCACCCTGCGGCGCGGCTTCACCGCCTGCGGCCGGCCGGGCCACTCCCGCCACCCGGCGGGCCGGGACTCCACGGGCTTCCCCCGGCGTGCCCAGCGCCGCAGCCGCCCCTGTCGCCGGGCGGCTTCCTCGTCGGCGCGTCGCAGCCGTTCGGTGACCATCCGCGCCCTGGCGGACGGCTCCTTGGGCGCGGCCAGCCGCGCGGGCCCCTCGCTCTCGAGCTGGAACCTCGCCCACTCCTCGTCGGATATGGACGACTCCGGCACCTCCGGAGATTCCGCGGTCATGTCGGCCCCCACCCTGTCGGACAACTCGAACGGACACACTAATACAGCCTGGCCGACGCTCAGTTGGGAGGATGTCCGGGGCTCGTGGAGCGTCCATGCCGGATCGTGCGCCGACCCTTCACCGGCCCTGGTACGCGGCTGACGGGGCGTCGGCGGGCGGACGGTCCGAGCCGTCCCGCCCGGCGGCCGCATGCCGTGCCGGCGCTCACCGCGCTCCGAGGTCGTGAGCGGTGCCGTCGGCGACGGCCCGGAGCTTGTCCGGGTTGGCCACGTTGTGGATGGCGGTGATACGACCGTCGGCGTCGAAGTCGAAGGTGACGGTGGCGATCACGCGTCCCGGCCCGCTGAACACGATGCCCGGTGCACCGTTGATCCCGACGAGTTCGGCCTTCATGTCGGCAGGCGCGACGCCCTGGTAGGTGACGGTGCCGATGGCCGCGAACCAGGCGGCCACCGTGGCGGCGCCGACGACCGGGCGCAGGGCCTGACGGACCTTGCCGCCGCCGTCGGTCCACAGGGTGACGTCCGGGGAGAGCAGTTCCATCAGGGCGTTGACGTCCCCACCGGTCGCGGCGGCGAAGAACCGCTCGGTGGCTTCGCGCTGCCGTGACCGGTCGGCGGCGAAGCGCGGCCGCCGGGCCCGCACGTGCTCGCGGGCCCGGTGCGCGGCCTGTCGCACCGCGGCTTCGGAACGCTCCACGGCCTCGGCGATCTCGGCATGGCTGAAGTCGAAGACCTCCTTCAGCACGAACACCGCGCGTTCCAGCGGGCTGAGCGTCTCCAGCACCACCAGCATGGCCATCGACACCGACTCGGCGTCGGTGACGGCCTCGGCGGCATCCCCGCCGGTGAGGACGGGCTCCGGCAGCCACGGCCCCGCATAGGTCTCCCGCTTGTGCCGGGCGGAACGCAGCCGTTCCAGCGCCAGGTTGGAGACGATGCGCGTCAGGTACGCCTTGGGGTCGGCCACCTGCGAGCGGTCCCCGGAGGACCACTTGATCCAGGCGTCCTGGACCGCGTCCTCGGCATCGGCCGCGCTGCCGAGGAGGCGGTAGGCCACGGAGAACAGCAACCGCCGGTGCTCGTGGAACACCTGGTGGTCCGGATGAGCGGACACGTCTGTCACTTGGCCCCCCGGACCCGGGTGAAGCGGCCCCCGCGGGGCCAGAACGCGCCCGAGGCGGGCATCTTCTTCATACGGCCGTACGTCGGCCAGGGCGAGGCGGTCACCGTCTCCTTGTACCGGACGGCCAGGCGACCCGTCAGGCAGATCCGGCGCGGGCTGTCGTCGGGCCGTGTGAACTGAACCACCGCGTCACCGCGCCCCAGGCTCACCGGCGTGTGGTAGTAGCCGAAACGGAACGACTTGGGCTGCTTCCCCCTGAGCACCCGGTCGATCGACAGTGCGGCGTGCACCCCGGTCGGCATGCCGCCCTGGCAGGTGCCGTGCATGACGCCGTACCCCTGGCGGATCGCGGCCGCGTCGCCGATCGCGTACACCTCGGGGTGGGACACCGACCGCAGCGCGGCGTCGGTGAGGATGCGTCCGTGCTCGTCGACGGCCAGCCCGGCGGCGGCCGCCAGGGGCGAGGTCCGCGTGCCGCTCGTCCACAGGACCGCGTCGGCCGTGATGCTCTCCCCGCCCGCCGACTCCACGGCGTCGGGCAGTACCTTCACCACCTCGACGCCGGCGCGCACCCGGACGCCCAGCCGGTCGAGCGCGGCGCGCAGATACGCCCTCGCCCTCGGGTTCATGGCCGCACCGGGCTCCTGCCGCCCCAGCAGCACCACGCTCAGCCGCGGGTGCCGCTCGGCGATCTCCGCTGCCGCCTCGACGCCGGTCAGCCCGCTGCCCGCGACCACCACCGTGCCGCTGCCGAGCCGCGCCAGCCGGCCGGCCAGCAGCTCGGCGTCCTGGGCGCTGCTCAGGGTGTACGCGTGGTCCTCGGCCCCCGGCACCGCCGAGGTGTCGGCGACCCCGCCCAGCCCGTACACCAGCGTGTCGTAGTGCAGGACCCGGTCGTCGTCGATCCGGACGGTCTTCGCTTCCGGGTCCACCGCCGTCACCCAGCCGCGCACGAACTGCGCACCTGTGCCCTCCAGCAGTTCGGGGATGCTCAGCTCCGCCGGCTGCTGCCCGGTCGCCGTCATGTGCAGCCGCATGCGCTCGGTGAACCGCTCCTGCGCGTTCACCAGGGTCACCCGTACGTCCTCGCGCCGCTTCACCCGGGCGGCGAGCTGGACGGCCGCGGCCGTCCCCGCGTATCCCGCCCCCAGGATCACCACGCGGTGCGCGGTCACCGTTCCGATCTCCTGCCGTGCGCTCATCGTTCCGTCCTCCTCGGCTCGCTTGCTGACGCCCACCAGATGGGAGCAGGCGGGCAGGACGTGACACGGACCGGATGTGATGCACGACACAGCCCGGAAACGGAGACCGCCGCACGGCGGTCGAAAAGGTCAGCGAAGCCGTCATGACGCGGGCCCCTCGGGCAACGGCCGCCAGGAAGTCTCCGGTCAAGCAGGCGACGGCCAGGACAGGTTCGGGACGTCACTCGTGCGCGGGGCCCATCCTCCGGCTCCGTACGAGACGGCGCGCCGCGCGGGCTCGGCGCACGGTCCGACAATGTCCCTCACCCGCTGTCCGCCTGCGGGTCAGCGGGGCCGAAGACGGATCAGGGTCTCTTCCGTGCCGACGCACAAGGCGCCTTCGGGCGTGACGGCGACGGCCCGGATCGCCGGACCCGGGCGGAACGTGAGCACGTCGCGCCTTCCCGGGCGGTGCAGTTCCGCCAAGCCGTCCGCCCAGGCGACCGCGAGGGCCGGCCCCTCGGGCGTCGGCCCCGTGTGCAGTGCGACGACCGGCGAGGGCCGCTGAGACACGGTCGAGCCGTGCCCGCCGCCCGCGGGCGACCAGGCGCGGACCGCGCCGTCCGTGCCGCCGGTCCGGACGGCGAGGGAGGGTGACGCGGTGGCCGCGAGAGCGGTGACACGGCCGGAGTGCAGGGCCGCCTGGTGGAGGCCGCCCGAGCCGAAGGCGTGGACCGAGCCCATGCGGTCGCCGACGAGCACGACGTCCGCCGCCGCGGAGAGGGCCGTGCCCGGATGTCGGGCGAGGGTGGCGGCGACGGCCTTCGTCAGCGCGGTCCCGGTGCCGCCGTGCCGGTGGAGCCGGCCGCGTTCGTCCAGGAGCAGGACCGTGTCCTGCCCCAGCACGGCGGCGGCCTTGACGCGGGTGGCCGTCGACTGCTGCCGGACACCGTCGGGAAGGACGCGGACCCCACCGCCCGGGTCGGCCACGACCAGCGCGCCCCCCGGCAGGACGGCCAGGGCGGCGACCGGGCCGGGCAGGACCCGTTCCAGGTGCCAGGGCGCCGCCGCGGCGGACCGGGCGAGTGCCTGCCGTACCCGCGGGTCGGCGTCCGGCGGAAGGGCGGTCTGCAGGACCAGGGCGCGCCGGGCCGGGTCCTGGTCGCGGATCAGCGACTGGCCGGCCCGCAGCCAGGCACCGCGCAGGCCGCCGCACTCGTCGTCGGCCGACTCGTATGCGGCGGTCACCCGTACGGGGTCGGCCGCGCAGACCGCTTCCGCGTCGGCCGTGTCCACGGGTTCGTCGTCACCGGGCTTCCTGGCAGGGGCCTGGTCGTCAGGAGCTTCCACGAGCACCCGTACGTGACCGAACTCCCGGAGCATGTCGGCCAGTTCCGCCACCTCGGCCGGATCGTGGCCCGCGCTGTCGAGCCGCACCGTGCGCGGCGGCCCCGCCAGCAGCGCGGACAGCAGTTCGGCGGGGGTGCCCGCCACGACGCCCAGCTGGTTCGCCACCGCCCACACCGTGCCGCGCACGTCGTCGTCCCTTCGGGTCCCGGGGCGCGCTCAGATGTCCGAGCCCGCGAAGTGCTCACGCACCAGCGCCTGGACCACCGGCAGGTCCTGGGCCGCCAGCGCTTCCAGCAGCGCCGTGTGTTCTGCCGCGTCGGCGACCAGGTCGGCGCGGCGGGTGGTGGGCGCGCCGCTGAGCGGCCACTGGGAACGCCGGTGGAGATCGTCCGCCACCGCCAGCAGTTGCTCGTTGCCCGCGAGGGCGAGGACCGCACGGTGGAACGCGCGGTCCGTCTCGGCGTAGCTCGCCCGGTCACCGGTCGCGGCCGCGGCAGCCGTCGCCTCTGCCAGCGGGCGCAGCGCGCTCCAGTGTTCGGCCGGGACCGTGCGGGCCAGCCGCAGCATCACCGGGACCTCGATCAGCGCGCGGACCTCCGCCAGTTCGGCCAGTTCGCGGGCGGTGCGCCGGGCGACGCGGAAGCCGCGGTTCGGCACGACCTCGACGGCGCCCTCCATGACCAGCTGCTGCATCGCCTCGCGCACCGGAGTCGCGGACACGCCGTAGCGCTCGCCGAGGACCGGGGCCGAGTAGACCTCGCCGGGGACGAGGTCGCCGTCGACCAGGGCCGTGCGCAGGGCGTGGAGGATCTGACCGCGCACCGAGTGACGCTGGACGGGACGGGGTGCCGGGGGCTCACTGTGGGTGTGCTCGCCGCGGACCTGTTCCAGGGCCGCTCCCGGGGCACCCTGCGCGGGCACGCGGACGGAGGCGTACGACTGCGGAACGGCGAGGTCACGCGCTCTGGCCTGCTCCACTCGGGTCCTCCTCCGGCAGTCCCGGCCCGGCTCGCCGATGCGGGGCCCTGAGTGCACGATAGGCGGCCGGGGCCACAGTTCAAACATCGAGATCATCGGGTAAGGTAAGGCTTACCTGCTAACGATCGCGATTCGGTGGTCCCCAGCATGACCGTTCCTGCACTGATGCCCGGCCTCACCTCACCGGTGACGGACGCCTATGCGCGCCTCGCCGAGGTCTTCCCCGGGCTGCGCGTGAAGGAACTCACGGACGAGGCACGAACGCCCGACGGCGCCGGCTGGGTCCGGGCGGCCGACCTGGCGGCCGGCGGCGCCCCGCTCGACGCCTTCCTCGCCTGGGACAACGCGCAGGTGCTCCAGGACTACGGACAGCAGGCCCGTCCCGACGTCGTCGCCAGCTTCGGTCTGCACCGCTACGCCTGGCCCGCATGCCTCCTGGTCACCGTTCCCTGGTTCCTGGTGCGCAGGGTGCCGCGGGTCCCGGTCGAGGACGTCGCCTTCCAGCGTGCGCTGGGTCACATGACGGTACGGATCCGGGAGTTCGTCTGCCTCCCGGACGACCCCGCCGCACAGCTGCCCGGCGCCCGCGTCGTACCGGACGAAGAGGCGCTGCGCCACGAGGTGCGCGCGGCCGTCGCCGAGCACATCGGACCGGTCCTCGACGGCTTCGGAGCCCGGATGCGCCGCGGCAAGCGGGCCCTGTGGGGGATGGCGACCGACGAGATCGTCGAGGGCCTGTGGTACATCGCCCACCTGCTCGGCGAGGAGCAGCGTGCGGTGGCGGAGCTCGAGCAGCTGCTGCCGGGTGCGACCAAGCCGTACGTGGGCACCGCCGGGTTCCGCGAGCTGACGGGTCCGAACGGCGAAGCGCTGCCGACCCGCGACCGGGCCAGCTGCTGCCTGTTCTACACGCTGCGGCCGGAGGACACCTGTGTCACCTGCCCGCGCACCTGCGACGCCGACCGGGTCGCCCGCCTTCAACAGACTGCGTGATTCCACGCCACCTTTTCGAGTGGCATGAATTCGAACGCAACTCCCTCTGTTCACGCGTCAGTTCGAGCAGATCGCACCTATTCGCGTACGGGACGGCCCCGTTGGCGTTCTCTTGCTCGGAAAGCCCCTGGGTGTCCCCCGCGTTCGGCCAATATGGCGGCCGAAACGCCCTACCGCGATGCAAGGGACACCGCACATGAGACTGACCGACATATCGCTGGACTGGCTGCTTCCGGGCGCCGTGATGATCCTGGGAGTCCTGGCGGCGGTGGCGGTGCTCGCGCGCGGCAAGCGCGCCGGTGACAAGGCCGCGGCCGATGACTCCTGGGAGCGCAGCGAGGAACGCCGCAGGCGCAAGGAGGCCGTCTACGGAACCGCCTCCTACGTACTCCTCTTCTGCTGCGCCGCCGTCGCGGCGGCACTCTCCTTCCACGGCCTGGTGGGCTTCGGCCGGCAGAACCTGAACCTGACCGGCGGCTGGGAGTACCTGGTGCCGTTCGGCCTCGACGGGGCGGCCATGTTCTGCTCCGTCCTCGCCGTGCGGGAGGCCAGCCACGGTGACGCCGCCCTCGGCTCCCGGCTCCTGGTGTGGACGTTCGCGGGCGCGGCTGCCTGGTTCAACTGGGTGCACGCGCCCAGGGGCCTCGACCACGCGGGCGCACCGCAGTTCTTCGCGGGCATGTCGCTGTCCGCCGCGGTCCTGTTCGACCGGGCGCTGAAGCAGACCCGCCGGGCCGCGCTGCGCGAGCAGGGGCTGGTGCCACGGCCGCTGCCGCAGATCCGGATCGTTCGGTGGCTGCGGGCGCCCAGGGAGACCTTCGCGGCCTGGTCGCTGATGCTCCTCGAGGGCGTGCGGACCCTGGACGAAGCGGTCGACGAGGTGCGCGAGGACCGGCGGCAGAAGCAGCAGAACCGGATGCGCCGACGCGACCGGGAGAAGCTGGAGCGCGCCCAGATCAGGGCCCTCAACAGGCAGCACCGCAGCTGGGGGCTGGGCCGGGCGGACCGAGGGGCGCAACTGCCCGCCCTCGGTCCGGCCACGGGCGGCTCCCAGCAGCCGGGCAGCTCGTCCTCGTCCGTCGTGGAGCCTGTCATAGCGGAGCCCGGACAACTGCCCCTGCGGGCCCGGCCGTCGCTCCAGGCACTGAAGCCGGCCGGTCCCGAACCGGTCACGGTCGACCTCACGGCCGAGGACGACACGCAGGCGCTGCCACGTCTCGACTCCCTGGAACGCAAACTCAAGCATCTGGAGCAGCAGTTCGGCTGACGCCGAGCCGGGAGCGGCCCCGCGGCGGACCCTGCCAGGCCCTCGGCAGGACGTTCGGCCGGGGTGTGCAACGGGAAGCCGCCGGCCGGCGGCCTCTGATTCAGGGGCCGCTGGTCAGGCCGCCCCCGCGTGCAGCTCGAACCAGATCACCTTGCCCACCCCTTTGGCCGTGCGCACGCCCCACGCGTCGGCCAGGCGCTCCACCAGGACCAGGCCCCTGCCACCCGTACCGAGGTCGGCGGTCGGTACGTCCCGCACGGGCAGCCCTGCCATGAAGTCCTGGACCTCCACATGGAGTCGTGAGTCCTCGACGGTGGCCGTCACCACCGCTCCGTGGTCGGTGTGTATCAAGGCGTTGGTCACCAACTCGCTGGCGAGCAGCTCGGCCACGTCTGCCGCGTCCGCCGTGCCGCCCTCCGCCCGCTCCGGCCACTTGCCCAGCAGGTCGCGTAACGCGTGCCGCACTTCGGGCACGGCCGTGAGATCGCCGTTGCCGAGTCTGCGATGCAGCCGGCCCCGGACCGCGCCCCCGTGACGTCCAGTCATCTTCCCCCACCCACATCGGAACGTGCCATGGCTTCGTAGCGTCACCGGATGCATGCCCCGCCCGGGGGACACCACTCATGCCGATTTCGTCAGTTCCTCGCCGGGAGGCCGATGTGTGGGGCCGCGCATCGCGGGAAGGGCGGTCGCCGCGAGTCGTTCACCTGCCCGCTGAGCGGCACGGACGCAGCGCCCGCCGGCCCGCACGCCGCCGACGCCATGCCGATGGCCGGACAAGCACGCTCCACCCGTTCTCGTTCTGGCGACCGGCGGCGCTGGACGGGCACTTGTCCGTGGCCATCGGCCTTGCGCCGTCAGGGCCTCGGCACGTTCCGCAGGTTCGAGCGGGCCATCTGCACCATCCGGCCCACCCCGCCGTCCAGCACGATCTTGCTGGCCGAAAGCGCGAATCCGGTCACCATCTCCGCGCTGATCTTCGGCGGGATGGAGAGCGCGTTCGGGTCGGTGACGACGTCGACCAGCGCCGGGCCCTTGTGCTTGAAGGCGTCCTTGAGCGCGCCCGCGAGCTGCTTGGGCTTCTCCACCCGCACCCCGTAGGCGCCGGCCGCGCGGGCGACCGCCGCGAAGTCCGGGTTGCGGTAGGAGGTGCCGAAGGACGGCAGCCCCGCGACCAGCATCTCCAACTCCACCATCGACAGTGACGAGTTGTTGAACAGTACGATCTTCACCGGCAGGTCGTACTGGACCAGGGTGAGGAAGTCGCCCATCAGCATGGTGAACCCACCGTCGCCCGACATGGCGACGACCTGCCGGTCACGGTCGACGAACTGGGCGCCGATGGCCTGCGGAAGGGCGTTCGCCATCGAGCCGTGGCTGAAGGAACCGATGATGCGACGGCGGCCGTTGGGTGAGATGTAGCGGGCGGCCCACACGTTGCACATGCCGGTGTCCACGGTGAACACGGCGTCATCGTCGGCCAGTTCGTCGAGGACGGCGGCGACGTACTCGGGATGGACGGGGACGTGCTTGTCGACCTTGCGGGTGTAGGCCTTGACCACGCCCTCCAGGGCGTCGGCGTGCTTCTTCAGCATTTTGTCCAGGAACCGGCGGTCCGTCTTGGCCCGGACCCTCGGAGTGAGACAGCGCAGGGTCTCGCGCACGTCGCCCCACACGGCGAGGTCCAGCTTGGAACGGCGGCCGAGATGCTCCGGCCTGACGTCGACCTGCGCGATCTTGACGTCGTCCGGGAGGAAGGCGTTGTACGGGAAGTCCGTGCCGAGCAGGAGCAGCAGATCGCACTCGTGGGTGGCCTCGTAGGCGGCGCCGTAGCCGAGCAGGCCGCTCATGCCCACGTCGTAGGGGTTGTCGTACTGGATCCACTCCTTGCCGCGGAGCGCATGACCGACGGGCGACTTGATGCGCTCCGCGAACTGCATGACCTCGGCGTGCGCGCCCGCCGTGCCGCTGCCGCAGAAGAGCGTGACGCGCTCGGCCTCGTCGATCATCCGGACCAGCTTGTCGATCTCCGCGTCGCCGGGGCGGGCGGTGGGGCGGGTCGTGACCAGCGCGTGCTCGATCGACTTCTCGGGCGCGGGGCGGTCCGCGATGTCGCCCGGCAGCGACACCACACTCACCCCGCCGCGGCCGACGGCGTGCTGGATCGCCGTCTGGAGCAGCCGGGGCATCTGCTGGGGACTCGAGATCAGCTCGCTGTAGTGGCTGCACTCGCGGAACAGCTGGTCGGGATGGGTCTCCTGGAAGTAGCCGAGTCCGATCTCGCTGGACGGGATGTGCGAGGCGAGAGCGAGGACGGGCGCCATGGAGCGGTGCGCGTCGTACAGGCCGTTGATGAGGTGCAGGTTGCCGGGCCCGCAGGAGCCGGCGCAGGCGGCCAGCCTGCCGGTGATCTGGGCCTCCGCGCCGGCCGCGAACGCCGCGACCTCCTCGTGTCTGACCTGGATCCAGTCGATGACCGCGGTGCGGCGGACGGCGTCGACGACGGGGTTGAGGCTGTCGCCGACGACGCCGTAGAGCCGCTGGACTCCGGCGCGGACGAGGATGTCGACGAACTGCTCCGCCACGTTCTTCCTGGCCATGGGGTGCGCGCCCTTTCTTCGTGGAGGTCCCGGACGTCTGCGGGACGTCCGCCCGGGCCTCTCCGTACGTCGGGGCCCGTCGCTCCATCAACCCATGGCCGGGCCGGTCGCGCCCGTGCGGTTACGCCTGCGCGGTCATGCCTCCCATACCGCCACGGCCGTCCGGTCGTCCGCGTAGCCCTTCACCCTGAGCTGTGTATCGGCGAGGAACTGGGCCATCCCGGGCGGCTGCGGACCGCGCCAGCGCTCGGCGAGCTCCTTCGCGAGCGCCGCCTCGCCGCGCACCGGGGCCGCGAGTCCCGGGCTGCAGAGCAGCAGCGTGTCGCCCGGGCGGGCCACCGAGGCACGGAAGCGGAACGGCTCGGCCACCGGGGGCGGCGGGGCCTCGATGTACGGCGCCGGACCCGTGGGGATGCCGAGGTCCATGGTGAGCCGGTCACCGTCGGGCGTGGCCTCCGGCACGGCGGATCCGAACCCGACGACGGGTGCGCCGGTGACGTCGGCCCGGTCGGGGACGGGCGGCTCGAGATCCTGCCAGGCGCCGTCACGCAGCCGGAAGAGTCCGCCGCCGCCGACGCCGAAGAAGACGCGGGTGCGGCAGGCGGGGTCGGCGGAGAGCAGCAGACACCGCAGTCCGGCCGTGTACGCCTCCGGCTCCACACCGAGTTCGGCGGCGCGGGCGCGGAGCCTGCCCAGGCTGCGGTCGGTGAGCCGGTGCAGTCCCGACTTGAGGTCCCCGCGCCGGCCGGCCCTTATGTCCTCGGCCAGCCGTGCGTGACTGCGGCCGACGGCACGGCCGATCCACCGGCAGGCGTCGGCGGCGGCGAGATGAGCGGTGTCCGAACCGCGGATCCCGCCGGCCACGGCGACGAGCACCAGCGCGGCGGGCCCGGTGCCGAACCGGGCGGTGAGCAGGGCGTCGCGGCGCGGCTCACCACGGAAGCGCGCGGAGTCGCCCCGCACGGAGGCGGCCCGCAGCGTGTACGTGCCGTACCTGGCGCCGTCGAGCACCGTGTCGGCGACGAGCTGGTCCAGCGTGTCCGCCTCGGCGGCGGGCAACGCGGTCGGCTCCGCGTCGTAGGTGGGCGGCCCGTCGCCGACGACGCCACCGCGGGGCGCCTGCGCGGGGACGACGGCCCGCGGCGCGGGTGAGGCGGGACCGCGTGGCGGCGTCCCGGCGCGCGCACCGCCCTCCCGGGAGGGCGGGCCTCCGGCGGCGGGCGGCGTCGAGGCGGGACCGTCGCCCCCGGCGGAGGCCGGGCTGCCGGCAGCGCGGGTGTCGGACGCGGGACCGGCCGGTCC
>NZ_JBSGZJ010000125.1:0-16563 GCF_053610925.1 Streptomyces sp. NPDC054847
GCCCCCGACGGGGGCGGGCCTTCGTGCACTGCGGGCGTCTCACTGACCGCGCGGGAGGCCTGCCGGAGCTACTGGCCGGCGAACTTCTCGCTCATCATGGCGTAGAGCTGCTGTGCGTTCTGGTCCAGCCGCGGACCCGCCAGCCAGCCCGAAGTCACCGGGCCGATCGAGGTGTTGGAGACCAGCGCGAGCTTCCCGTCCGGCTGCTCCGCGAACCAGCCACCACCGGAGGAACCACCCGTCATGGTGCAGCCGATCCGCCACATCGTCGGAGTGCCGGGAGCGATGGAGAGCCGTCCGGGCCGGTCCACACACTTGTGCATGAGGGCGCCGTCGTAGGGAGGGGCGGCCGGGTAACCCCAGGCGCCCATGGCGCTGATGTCCTTGGCCTCGGGGGCGTCGAAGTCGATGTCGAGGGCGACGCCGACCGTCTCCTCGAGGGACTTGGTGCCCTTCTCCGGCTTCACGTGCATCACGGCGTAGTCGTACGGAGCGCCCGTGCCGCCCGTGGGGCCGCCCTCGTCGATCCATCCGGCGGAGGTCGCCACCCAGTCGGCCCAGTAGACGCCGTACGGAGCGACCTCGTGCGGCTGCGCGTTCTCCAGCGCGGCGGGCGACTTGCCCTGGTCGTTGTAGGCGGGCACGAAGGCGATGTTGCGGTACCAGCCACCTGCCTGGCCGGCGTGGACGCAATGGCCCGCGGTCCACACCATGTTGGACTTACCAGGGTTCTTCGGGTCCTTGACGACGGTCGCGGAACAGACCATCGAGCCCTCGGGGGCGTCGAAGAACACCTTGCCGACGGGGGCGGCGTTCTTGTGGTACGGCTTCTTCTCGGGCTCGGCCTGTACGGGGCGCGGCTCCGGGTCGGTCACGTCCTGGTCACCGGAGATGTCACCGGCCGCCATGGTCTTGGCGGGTGCCTTGGCCGTCGTCATCCGCTCGGGCTTCCACAGGCCCTCGATCACCGGGTTGACGAAGTCCTTGGCCTCACGCAGCCACTTGTCCTTGTCCCAGTTCTTCCACTCGCCGTTCTTCCACTTGTCCAGGTCGACGCCCTGCTCCTTGAGCTTGTCGGCCAGGTCCGCGGGGAGCGCGGCACCGCCGTTGTCCGCGGCGGCGGATGCGGCCGGCTTGTCGGCCGAGTTGTCCTCGCTCGGGCCGCAGGCGGTCGCCGTCAGCGCGAGGGCCGAGACGAGACCGGCCGTGGCCAGCAACGGACGTATGGATCGCATGGAAACGATTCCCCCTGAATGCTTCGAATCTTCGACATGTGCTGGAAGTGCTCGCACCTGTGCCGCGACGCGCGCCGACAGGGCGGCGTCCGAGCTGGTTGCCATGAGCGTGTCATGGAAAAAGGCGGCCTCCGGGGCCGCCTCGGGGTGCGGCACCACTCTAGGCCGGTGCTCGGTCCATCAGCCCGGCAGGAGCCCCAACTCCACGGAGTCTCCACGAGGGTGAAGAACCACCAGGTGAACAAGGGCCCGGCCGTACGGCCGGACCCCTGCCCGCGTCACTGCGCCCGGGCACTCGCGTGCCCGGATTCTCCTACTGGCCCTCGAACTTCTTGCTGACCGCCTTGTAGACGCCCTCGGCCTCCTTGCCGAGGCGCGGACCGGCCAGCCAGCCGGCCGTCACCGGGCCGATCGAGGTGTTCGAGACAAGGGTGGGCTTGCCGTCCTGGCCCTGCGCGACCCAGCCACCGCCGGACGAACCGCCGGTCATGGTGCAGCCGATGCGGTACATCGTCGGCTCCTCGGCCCTGAGCGACAGCCGGCCGGGCTTGTCGGCGCACTGGAAGAGCTTCTGGCCGTCGTAGGGCGGGGCCGCCGGGTAGCCGGTGGCGGTCATGTTGTCGATCTTCGGCACCGCGGGGGCGTTGAAGTCGACCGGCAGGGCCGCACCGACCGTCTCCTCGAGGGACTTGCCCGTGCTGCCCTTCTCCGGGGTCACGTGGATGACGGCGAAGTCGTATGCAGCGCCCTGGCCGCCGGTCGCGGCCCCCTGGGAGATCCACTGGTCGGAGGTCTGCGCCCAGTCACCCCACCAGACACCGTAGGGAGCGATCTCCTCCTTGGGCGCCTTCTCCAGTTCCGCCGTCTCCTTCGCCCCGTCGTTGTACGAGGGGACGAAGGCGATGTTGCGGTACCAGCCGCCGCTCTTGCCGGCGTGCACGCAGTGCCCGGCGGTCCACACCATGTTGGACTTGCCGGGGTTGGCGGGGTCCTTCACCACGGTCGCGGAACACACCATCGAGCCCTGCGGGCCGTCGAAGAAGACCTTGCCGGCCTCTGCGGCGTTCGCGTGGTACGGGGCCTTCACGGCCTGGGCGTCGACCGGGGCAGGGGTGGGATCGGTGACACCCTCGTCGCCGGAGATGTCGTTCTCGACCGGCTTCTCGGGCGGCTGTTCGGCGTCACGCATCCGGTCGGGGTCCCAGAGGTCCTCGATGATCGGATTGACGAAGTCCTGTGCCTCACGCAGCCACTTGTCCTTGTCCCAGTTCTTCCACTCGCCGTTCTTCCACTTGTCCAGGTCGATCCCGCGCTCCTTGAGGCGGTCCTTGAGATCGTCCGGAATGGTGATCTTGTCGTCGGTCGGCTGCTCGGCCGACGCGCTCGGCTTGTCGCCGGCGTTGTCCTCGGTCGGGCCGCACGCGGTGGCGGCCAGCGCGAGCACCGCGGCCATGGAGGCCACTGCCAGCGTCGGGCGAATGGGTCGCATCTCTTGATCCCCCTGGGACTTCGGTGCTGCTGATCTGAACTGTCGGAAATATCAGGGAACTTCCGGAACGAGCAAGCTCCCGCCCGCCGCAGTGGAGTCCGCTGCGGAAGGCGCCCCCCACTATGCCGGTGCCGATGGGGACGGCGTGCGGCAGGTCCACGGTTCCGGCACCGCAAGGATCTTCCGATCGGCCGTGATCCCCGGCCCCTCGCGTCGTTGGTACGTGCGGGGGACACAAGGACAGCCTTCAGCGCCGGTGCGACGCGCAGGAGTGCCATACCGATGTGCAACGCAACTGTGACAGCCGGAGGATCAACAGCCGTGGCCGTGACCGAACCTGCTCCGGTGGCGCCGACCTCGACCCACGAGGGGATTCTGCGCAGGCAGTCACTCCGTGAGTCGGCGGCCCGCACCTATGCGCGCTCGCTGCCCATCGTGCCGGTACGGGCCAGGGGGCTGACGATCGAGGGCGCCGACGGACGGCGGTACCTCGACTGCCTCTCCGGTGCGGGCACCCTGGCGCTCGGGCACAACCACCCTGTCGTCCTCGAGGCGATCAAGAAGGTCATCGACTCGGGTGCCCCGCTGCATGTGCTCGACCTCGCCACACCCGTCAAGGACGCCTTCATCACGGAACTGTTCGCCACACTCCCGAGGGCGCTGGCACAGGACGCGCGCGTCCAGTTCTGCGGACCCGCCGGCACGGACGCGGTCGAAGCCGCTCTCAAACTCGTCAGGACCGCGACCGGCCGCAGCGGCCTCCTCGCCTTCACGGGCGCCTACCACGGCATGACGGCAGGCGCGCTCGAAGCATCGGGGGGCGCGACGGACGTGAGGGTCACTCGGCTGCCGTTCCCGCACGACTACCGGTGCCCCTTCGGGATCGGCGGCGAGCGTGGCGCGGAAATCGCCGCCCGCTGGACGGAAAGCCTGCTCGACGACCCCAAGAGCGGTGTCCCCGAACCGGCGGGCATGATCCTCGAGCCAGTGCAGGGCGAGGGCGGAGTGATCCCGGCGCCCGACGAGTGGTTGCGGAGGATGCGCGCCATCACGGCCGACCGGTCCATTCCGCTGATCGCCGACGAAGTGCAGACCGGCGTGGGGCGCACCGGCACCTTCTGGGGTGTCGAGCACAGCGGGATCGTGCCGGACGTGATGGTGCTGTCCAAGGCCATCGGGGGTTCCCTTCCGCTGGCCGTCGTCGTGTATCGCTCCGGGCTCGACGTCTGGCAGCCCGGTGCCCATGCCGGGACGTTTCGCGGCAACCAGCTCGCCATGGCCGCCGGAGCGGCGACCCTCGCCCATGTGCGCGAGAACCGCCTCGCCGAGCGCGCCGCCACGCTCGGCGCGCGCATGCTGGCGAGTCTCCAGGGACTCGCCGCGGCCCACCCCTGCATCGGAGACGTACGGGGCAGGGGCCTCATGATCGGCGTCGAACTCGTCGACGCCGACTCCGCGGCACCGGACGCGCTCGTACCACCTCCCTCGCCTCGGCTCGCGGCCGCCGTGCAGCAGGAGTGTCTGCACCGCGGACTGATCGTCGAACTGGGCGGACGCCATGCCGGTGTCGTACGCCTGCTCCCTCCTCTCACCCTGACCGACGAGCAGGCCGTGGCCGTCCTGGACCGTTTCGCCGACGCCCTGGCCGCCGCAGAGCGCTCCACACAACGCCGTACCGACAACAGGCAGTCGCACTGAACCCGGACAACGTCACAAGGAAGCTCTCCGTGAACCCCACACCCGTACCCGATGCGCCCGAGTCCATCGACGGCCCCGCCGGCCACCACCGCAGCCAGGTCGGTTTGAGCGGCCCGCTCACCATCGAAGCAGCGACGGTGCCACGCCAGACCGGGCGGCACGACGAGCAGCGCGGCGGGGCGACAGCCTGCACTCCGCACGCCTGCGGGGCGGAGCCATCCGCCCAACCGGACGTGGAGCACGACCACCTCGACGACCCCGATCCGCGCCGCGCCGCGGACACGGCGACCGTGGAGAACCTGCTCCGCTGCTGGGTACGGGAGAACGGCCTGCCCCGGCCGGAGGAAGACGTCCTGCGCGTCCCTCTCGACGCCAGCGGCACCGCGCTGCTGGTCCCCGTCCGCTACTGGTCGGCCACCGGATGGCACCGCTTCGGCGCTCCCACCCTGCAGGGAAGTCCGCACGAGGCCACCCGGGCCGACGCCGTGACCGTCGCCGCGCTGCTCGGCCGCGAAGCCGGCCATGGCGGAGGCACGGACCTCGTGAGCCGCGTCGCCGACTCCGTCCGCCGCACCGCCGACTTCATCGCCGACCGGCGTGCCCGCCCCACTGCCCCGCCCGAGGCCGACCTGTTCCTCACCGCCGAGCAGTCGCTGCTGCTCGGCCACCCGCTCCATCCGACTCCCAAGAGCCGTGAAGGACTCTCCGAGGCCGAAGCACAGCGCTACTCGCCCGAGCTGTACGGCTCCTTCCCGTTGCACTGGATGGCCGTCGACCGGTCCCTCCTTGCCACCGAATCCGCCTGGACCGAGCAGGGCCGCACCGTCACGGCCGAGCAGCTGACCGCCCGGCTGGCGGGAGACCTCACGCTCCCCGGCAACACCGCCGCCCTGCCCCTCCACCCATGGCAGGCACAGGACCTCGGGCAACGCCCCGAGGTGGCCGCCCTCCTCGACGCGGGTCTGCTGCACGACCTCGGTCCCCGCGGCGACGTCTGGTATCCCACCTCCTCCGTCCGCACCGTGCACCGCCCGGGTGCTCCCGCCATGCTCAAGCTCTCCCTCGGTCTGCGCATCACCAACTCCCGGCGGGAGAACCTCCGCAAAGAACTCCACCGCGGCGTCGAGGTGCACCGACTGCTCCGCGCGGGCCTCGCCGAGCAGTGGCGGGCCGCGCACCCCGGATTCGACATCGTGCGCGACCCGGCCTGGCTCGCCGTCGACGCACCCGGGGCCGAACCCCTGCAAGGGCTCGACGTGATGATCCGGCACAACCCCTTCGGCCCCGGGGACGACGCGGTCTGTGTAGCGGCGCTGACCACTCCCCGGCCGTGGCCCGGGCGGGTGGGCATGCACTCACGCCTCGCCACCGTCGTCGAGCGGCTCGCCGCCCACACCGGGCGGCCCGTCACGGCTGTGGCCGCCGAGTGGTTCCTTCGCTACCTCGACCACGTCGTGCGCCCGGTGCTGTGGCTGGACGCCACTGCGGGCATCGCGCTCGAGGCGCATCAACAGAACACGCTCGTACTGCTCGATCCCCACGGCTGGCCGACCGGCGGCCGCTACCGCGACAACCAGGGCTACTACTTCCGCGAGTCGCACCGCGAGCGTCTCGCCTCCCGCCTCCCTGGGATCGGAACCCACAGCGACACCTTCGTGTCCGACGAGGTCACCGACGAACGCTTCGCCTACTACCTCGGCATCAACAACGTGCTGGGGCTGATCGGAGCGTTCGGAGCTCAGGGCCTCGCCGACGAACGCGTCCTCCTCGCTGCCTTCCGGCAGTTCCTCACCTCCGCCGTCGGTATGGGATCACCACTGCCCGGCCATCTGCTGGAGACGCCCACGCTCCGCTGCAAGGCCAACCTGCTCACCCGGCTCCATGGGCTCGACGAACTCGTCGGCCCGGTCGACACCCAGTCCGTCTACGTCACCATGGCCAATCCCCTCCGATCTTGAGGCACCACGAACCGACCGAACCGCGAGAGGAGAGCGCCCCGATGGCGCCCACCGATGTGCACACCGACAGCGGGCATGGACCCGCGCCCCGGCCGGGAGGGGGCGCGGAGGACACGCTCGACCTGCGGTTGCCGGAGGACTTCCTCACGCTGTTCCGTGGGAACGGCGAAGCCGGGCAGTCGGGGCCGGCGCTGCCGACACCGGCATCGGCAGTGTCAGAGACACCGACTTGGAGCGCGTCAGAGACACCGGCGTCGACCGCGACGTCGGCATCGACCGTGAGGCCGGCACCGGCCTGGGAGCCGACACGGCCTGCCGGCCCGGCCGCGGCAACGGCTCCCGGGTCAGGCCCGGGCCAGGCAGCGGCAGCGCCCCTGGCACCGGCGAAGGCCGGCGGCGCCGCCGGCGACCTGCTCGACAACCTGGGCGGCTGGGAGCCGGCGGCCACGCCCGTCGGCGTCTTCCGACTCGTTCCTGTGGTCCTCGAACGTGATCTCGCGCTGATCAGCAGGTGGATGAACGACCCCGGGGTCGCCGCCTTCTGGGAACTGGCGGGACCCGACTCCGTCACCGCAGCTCACTTGCGCGCACAACTCGACGGTGACGGCCGCAGCGTCCCCTGCCTCGGCGTCCTCGACGACAAGCCGATGAGCTACTTCGAGATCTACCGGGCCGACCTCGATCCGCTGGCCCGCCACTATCCCGCGCGCCCGCACGACACCGGTATCCATCTGCTCATCGGCGGCGTGCTGGACCGCGGCCGTGGCATCGGGTCCGTCCTCCTTCGAGCCGTATCCGATCTCGTTCTCGACAATCGGCCTCGATGCACCCGCGTGCTCGCCGAGCCCGACATGCGCAACACCCCCTCCGTCTCCGCATTTCTCAATTCCGGCTTCCGCTACTTCGCCGAACTCGACCTTCCCGACAAACGAGCCGCCCTGATGGTCCGTGATCGCGCCCTGCGGAACCTGCTGTGAATGACCCGCTGACTTACATACACCGCTCGATCCGCATCGGTTCCACCTGAGGAGTCCCCGTGCCGAAGTCCCCTGCCAGCGACGACGACTCCATCGACTCCGTCCCGACCGGCTCCGGCTCCACCGGTCTCCGGCCCGTCGATGCCACCACCGCTTCCGCCGGCATCGGAACCGGCCCCGGAACCGATGCGGCCGCCAACGGCGCCGCGGCCCGGCCGCACGCGGTGCCGTTCACGCCGCCGGGCCTGACCCGGCAGAACTGGGACCGGGCCGCTGCCCGCCTCCTCGCGAAGATGATCGGCGAGTTCGCCTACGAAGAGATCATCGAGCCGGTCCCCGTCCCGCACGCGGCCCCGGACGAGGCTCCTGCCCCGCACGCGGCTCCGGACCCGGCTCCGGACCCGGGTCCCGACCCGTCGTCCGGAGCGTCCGGATCCACCGGCGAGGCCCGTCGCTACACCTTCCCCATCGACGCGACAGGCGTGCTCACCTTCCGCGCACGCCGCGGCGCCTACGGCAGCTGGCGTGTCGATCCCGGCTCTGTCGAGTGCGACGGCCGTCCGTTCAGCGACCCGCTAGCCTTCCTCGCGCGGGCCAGGAACCTGCTGGGCCTCGATGGAGCGACCCTCGGTCACCTGCTGCGTGAAATGTCCGTCACGCTGAGCAGCGACACCCGGCTCGACGGCACCGCGTTGACCGCCGCCGAACTGGCGGACCTCGGCTACGCGGAGCTCGAGGGCCACCAGACGGGGCACCCGTGGCTGGTCCTCAACAAGGGCCGGATCGGCTTCTCCGCAGGCGACGCCGCCCGATGGGCACCGGAAGCCCGCCGCCCCGCACGCCTCCCGTGGATAGCGGTGCGGACCGGCCTGGCCGCCTACCGCGGCGTCGCCGGCCTCGACCGGGCCGAGGACCTCTACCGTCGCGAGCTCGACCGGACCACCCGCGACTCCTTCGCCGACGCTCTGCGCGCCAAGGGACTGGATCCCGCCGCCTACCTGCTCCTGCCGGTGCACCCGTGGCAGTGGGACGAGGTGATCCTGCCCCTGTACGCGCCCGCCGTCGCCGACGGCGACATCGTGCCCCTCCCCAGCGACGGTGACCTGCGACTGCCCCAGCAGTCGATCAGGACCTTCGTGAACGTCGACCGGCCCGATCGCCACACCGTCAAACTGCCGCTGTCCATCCTGAACACCCTGGTCTGGCGCGGCCTGCCCACAGAGCGCACGCTCGCCGCACCCGCCGTCACCGCATGGGTGCACGGGCTGCGCGACGCCGACCCGTTCCTGCGCGACGAATGCCGGGTCGTTCTCCTTGGGGAGGTCGCCTCCGTCACGGTCGAGCATCCGCTGTACGACCGCCTGGCAGAGGTCCCGTACCAGTACAAGGAACTACTGGGAGCCATCTGGCGGGAACCGCTCCAGCCGCGACTGGAAGCCGGCGAGCGGGCCCGCACCCTCGCATCGCTCCTCCACACGGATCCGCAGGGCCGGGCGTTCACGGCCGAACTGGTCGCCCGGTCAGGGCTCGCACCGACCGTCTGGCTCCGGCGGCTCTTCGCGGCGCTGCTGCCGCCGCTGCTGCACTTCCTCTACCGCTACGGCACGGTCTTCTCCCCGCACGGCGAGAACGCCATCGTCGTCTACGACGACCACGACATTCCCGTGCGCCTCGCGATCAAGGACTTCGTCGACGACGTGAACGTGAGCGCCCGGCCTGTGCCGGAGCACGCGTCCATGCCGGACGACGTCCGGCGGATCCTCCTCACCGAGGAGCCGGGCTTCCTCACCCAGTTCATCCACTCGGGTCTCTTCGTGGGCGTCTTCCGCTACCTCGCCCCGCTGTGCGAAGAGCAACTGAACGTTTCGGAGGAGGAGTTCTTCTCACTCGTAAGGGCTGAGATCCTCCGGTACCAGGCCCGCTTCCCGGAGCTCAAGGAGCGCTACGAGACGTTCGACCTGCTCACTCCCCGGATCGAGCGGCTGTGCCTCAACCGCAACCGGCTGCATCTCGACGGTTACCGGGACCGCCCCGAGCGCCCGCACGCCGCCGTTCACGGCACGGTGCCCAACCCGTTGGCGTCGGCCTGATGCTCCGATGCGTGATCCTGTTGTCGGTGGCGCCCCGTAGGGTGGTCGGGCTATGACGAAGCCATCCCTCCCCGAGCTCCTCCACGCCGCCGTGACCGCCGTCGGCGGGGTGGAACGGCCAGGCCAGGTCACCATGGCCGAGGCCGTTGCCGAGGCCATCGACGACGATTCCCATCTGCTGGTCCAGGCCGGCACCGGTACGGGCAAGTCGCTCGGTTATCTGGTTCCCGCCCTGGCCCACGGCGAGCGTGTGGTCGTGGCCACGGCGACGCTGGCGCTGCAGCGGCAGCTCGTGGAGCGTGACCTTCCGCGGACGGTCGAGGCACTGCACCCACTGCTGCGCCGCCGCCCCGAGTTCGCCATGCTCAAGGGGCGGTCGAACTACCTCTGCCTCCACCGCCTGCACGAGGGCATGCCGCAGGACGACGATGAGGGTCTCTTCGACCAGTTCGAGGCAGCGGCACCCACGAGCAAGCTGGGCAAGGACCTGCTCCGTATGCGCGACTGGGCCGACGAGACGGAGACGGGGGACAGGGACGACCTGACTCCGGGCGTCTCCGACCGCGCCTGGAACCAGCTCTCCGTCTCCTCACGCGAGTGCCTGGGGGCCTCCAAGTGCGCGTACGGAGCGGAGTGCTTCGCGGAGATGGCGCGTGAGCGTGCCAAGCTCGCGGACGTCGTCGTCACCAACCACGCCCTCCTCGCGATCGACGCCATCGAAGGCGCGCCGGTGCTGCCCCAGCACGAGGTGCTCATCGTCGACGAGGCCCATGAGCTCGTCTCGCGCGTCACCGGGGTCGCCACCGGCGAGCTCACTCCGGGCCAGGTCAACCGCGCAGTGCGCCGCGCCGCCAAGCTCGTCAACGAGAAGGCGGCGGACGCTCTCCAGACCGCCGCGGAGTCGTTCGAGAAGCTCATGGAGCTGGCTCTCCCGGGGCGTCTCGAGGAGATCCCGGAGGATCTCGGTTATGCGCTGATGGCGCTGAGGGACGCGGCCCGCACAGTGATCACCGCGATCGGGGCCACCAGGGACAAGTCGGTCCAGGACGAGAACGCCGTGCGCAAGCAGGCCCTGGCCGCCGTCGAGAATGTCCACGCCGTCGCCGAGCGGATCAGCCATGGCTCGGAGTACGACGTGGTCTGGTACGAGCGGCACGACCGTTTCGGGGCGTCCCTGCGGGTGGCGCCGCTCTCCGTATCCGGGCTGCTGCGGGAGAAGCTCTTCTCCGAGCGCTCGGTGGTGCTGACCTCCGCGACGCTCAAGCTCGGTGGTAACTTCAACGGGGTCGGGGCCTCCCTGGGCCTTGCTCCTGAAGGCATCGGGGGAGAGGACGTGCCGCAGTGGAAGGGGCTCGACGTCGGGTCGCCCTTCGACTATCCGAAGCAGGGCATCCTCTACGTCGCACGCCATCTCACCACTCCGGGACGCGAAGGCTCCCGGGGCGACATGATGGACGAACTCGCCGAGCTGGTGGAGGCCGCCGGAGGGCGCACGCTCGGCCTCTTCTCGTCGATGCGGGCCGCCCAGGCCGCCGCCGAGGAGCTCCGCGGCCGACTCGACAAGCCGATCCTCCTGCAGGGCGAGGAGACGCTCGGTGAGTTGATCAAGACGTTCGCCGGGGATGCGGAGACGTGTTTGTTCGGCACGCTGTCGCTCTGGCAGGGCGTCGATGTGCCCGGACCCGGCTGTCAGCTCGTCGTCATGGACCGGATTCCGTTCCCGCGTCCGGACGACCCGCTGATGAGCGCCCGCCAGAAGGCGGTCGAAGAGGCCGGCGGCAACGGGTTCATGGCTGTGGCGGCGACCCACGCCGCGCTGTTGATGGCTCAGGGTGCGGGCCGGCTGGTGCGGGCCACAGGGGACCGGGGCGTGGTCGCGGTGCTCGATCCGCGGCTGGCGAACGCCCGCTACGGCAGTTACCTGCGCGCCTCGTTGCCCGACTTCTGGTACACGACGGATCGCAATCAGGTACGCCGCTCACTGGCCGCGATCGACGCGGCGGCGAAGCAGGAGGGGAAGTAGGGCCGAAGCGGTCCTGCTCGTACACATGAGCAGGACCCCGGGACCGGCGCAGTGGATCCCGGGGTCCGGTCTGGGGCCGGAGGGTGTGGTCACACCCGTCGCAGCACCGCCACCACCTTGCCGAGGATCGTCGCCTCGTCGCCGGGGATGGGCTGGTAAGCGGCGTTGTGGGGGAGGAGCCAGACATGGCCGTTCTCCCGCTTGAAGCGCTTGACCGTGGCCTCGCCGTCGAGCATGGCTGCCACGATGTCGCCGTTCTCCGCCACGGGCTGGCGTCGCACGGTCACCCAGTCCCCGTCGCAGATCGCGGCTTCGATCATGGAGTCTCCGACGACCTTCAGGACGAAGAGCTCACCGTCGCCGACGAGCTGGCGGGGCAGGGGGAAGACGTCCTCGACGGACTCCTCGGCGAGGATGGGGCCACCGGCCGCGATGCGGCCGACAAGGGGGACATATGAGGCGGCGGGCTTGCCGGTGGTGTCCGTGGGCTGGGTGCTGGGCTGGTCGGAGCCGCGGACCTCGTACGCCCGGGGGCGGTGCGGGTCCCTGCGCAGGAAGCCCTTGCGCTCCAAGGCCATGAGCTGGTGCGCCACCGACGATGTGCTCGACAGTCCGACCGCCTGGCCGATCTCACGCATCGACGGCGGGTAGCCCCGCCGCTGGACGGAGTCGCGGATCACCTCGATGACGCGCCGCTGCCGGTCCGTGAGGCCGGAGCTGTCCGCCCTGATGCCAGGAGGTCGGCCGGGCAGCGAGCGGCCGGGCTTGGGCCCCTCCGGGGTTGTGGCTGCGTCATTCATGGCTTGCACCGGCTCGAATCGGCTCTGTGAGCGGTCCTGGGCAGTGATGGTGGCACTGTCGGCGGTGGTGGTCACGTCGGCCCCTCTCGAATGGTCTCCCTAGTTTGACAACGGTAGTTGCTTTCGAAAGGTTGCGCCAAACACACGTTCGAGTGAAAAATTGCAGATTGCCTTACCTGGGCATTCTGCTGGGTGTATGTGCGAACGATCGAACCGGGAGCGGTAGCCGTTGCGGTATGTCGTCACGGTAGCCTTCGCCGTCGGCGGCGGCCGGGGCGGGGTCCGTGAGACCGCTGCATCTTCGCATTCCTGCCGTCCCGAAGCCTGGATCCGGCGCGCCCGTGTCGCCCTTCCCTGCGCCGGTCGACGCTGCCCCGCGCGCAGCGTGCGGCGGCCGATACGCTCCGCTTCGCAGGGCTCCGGTGCCTTCGCGCGACGATGTCCGGCGCGACACGCGTAGCGACCTGTGTCTGCGTCACACCACCAGATCTAGTGGTTGGATTGGGTCAGCCACCCAGAAGTTGTGTCCCCGGTGCTCCGAGGCCGAGGGCATCGCCTATGCTTGGGGCTGCTTCGAGGGGCTGGGATCCGGCCTCCAGAGGCTATTCGGTCGTGCTGTGAAGGAGGGGTTGGGGGCCATGCACTGTCCTTTCTGCAGGCATCCCGACAGTCGCGTCGTCGACAGTCGCACCACCGACGACGGAACGGCGATCCGGCGGCGCCGGCAGTGTCCTGACTGCGCCCGCCGCTTCACGACGGTCGAGACCGCATCGCTCATGGTGATCAAGCGCAGTGGTGTGACCGAACCCTTCAGCCGCACCAAGGTCATCTCCGGCGTGCGCAAGGCGTGCCAGGGCCGGCCGGTCACCGAGGACGCTCTCGCCCAACTCGGGCAGCGGGTCGAGGAGGCCGTGCGCGCCACCGGCAGCGCCGAGCTGACCACCCATGACGTAGGGCTGGCCATACTGGGCCCGCTGCAGGAGCTCGACCTCGTCGCCTACCTGCGCTTCGCGTCCGTCTACCGGGCGTTCGACTCTCTCGAAGACTTCGAGGCCGCCATCGCGGAGCTCCGCGATGGGCGGCCACCTGCCGAGGAAGGCGGGAACCGCGGGGCCGCAGAGCTTCCTGTTCCCGCCACCGCCGCCGACTGATCGGCAGAGGCTGGACGGAGAGGGCCCCGCGAAGGGGCCGCCGGCCGGCTCAGGCGGCAAATGACCTGCTCATGGGTGCTGTGCGTGGTGCCAGAGCAACAGACACAAACCGTGCCCCGGGAAGATCTGGGCACTTCAGGGCGTTTTTGCCCGTATATGGGAGGCGGCATGACCGAGACGACGAGCGGCCCGGCACGAGGGTCCCGAGCCAAGGGATCCAAGGCGAGCAAGGGCCTGCGTATCGAGCGCGTCCACACCACCCCCGGCGTGCACCCGTACGACGAGGTGGTCTGGGAGCGCCGTGACGTCGTCATGACCAACTGGCGTGACGGCTCGGTGAACTTCGAGCAGCGTGGCGTCGAGTTCCCCGACTTCTGGTCGGTGAATGCGGTCAACATCGTCACCAGCAAGTACTTCCGCGGGGCCGTCGGCACCCCGCAGCGCGAGACCGGCCTCAAGCAGCTCATCGACCGGATCGTGAAGACCTACCGCAAGGCCGGTGAGGACTACAACTACTTCGCCTCGCCCGCGGATGCCGAGATCTTCGAGCACGAGCTGGCGTACGCCCTCCTGCACCAGATCTTCAGCTTCAACTCGCCCGTGTGGTTCAACGTCGGTACGCCCCAGCCGCAGCAGGTCTCCGCCTGCTTCATCCTGTCCGTCGACGACTCCATGGAGTCGATCCTCGACTGGTACAAGGAAGAGGGCATGATCTTCAAGGGCGGCTCCGGCGCCGGCCTGAACCTCTCCCGTATCCGTTCCTCGAAGGAACTGCTGTCCTCCGGCGGCAACGCCTCCGGACCGGTCTCCTTCATGCGCGGCGCCGACGCGTCCGCAGGAACGATCAAGTCGGGCGGTGCCACCCGCCGTGCGGCGAAGATGGTCATCCTCGATGTCGACCACCCCGACATCGAGAACTTCATCGAGACCAAGGTGAAGGAAGAGGAGAAGATCCGCGCCCTGCGTGACGCGGGCTTCGACATGGACCTGGGCGGCGACGACATCACGTCGGTCCAGTACCAGAACGCCAACAACTCGGTCCGCGTGAACGACGAGTTCATGAAGGCCGTGGAGACGGGCGGCAAGTTCGGCCTGCGCGCCCGGATGACCGGCGATGTCATCGAGGAGGTCGACGCCAAGTCGCTCTTCCGCAAGATGGCAGAGGCCGCCTGGGCCTGCGCCGACCCGGGCATCCAGTACGACGACACGATCAACCACTGGCACACCTGCCCCGAGTCCGGCCGCATCAACGGCTCGAACCCGTGCAGCGAGTACATGCACCTGGACAACACCTCGTGCAACCTCGCCTCGCTGAACCTGATGAAGTTCCTGAAGGACGACGGCAAGGGCAACCAGTCGTTCGACGTCGAGCGCTTCAGCAAGGTCGTCGAGCTGGTCATCACGGCGATGGACATCTCCATCTGCTTCGCGGACTTCCCGACGCAGAAGATCGGCGAGAACACCCGCGCCTACCGCCAGCTCGGCATCGGCTACGCCAACCTCGGAGCGCTCCTGATGGCGACCGGGCACGCGTACGACTCCGACGGCGGCCGTGCCCTCGCCGGCGCCATCACCTCGCTGATGACCGGCACCTCGTACAAGCGCTCCGCCGAGCTCGCCGCTGTCGTCGGCCCGTACGACGGCTACGCGCGCAATGCCGAGCCCCACAAGCGCGTCATGAAGCAGCACGCCGACGCCAACACCGTGGCCGTCCGGATGGACGACCTGGACAGCCCGATCTGGGCCGCCGCCACGGAAGCCTGGCAGGACGTGATCCGCCTCGGGGAGAAGAACGGTTTCCGCAACGCCCAGGCGTCGGTCATCGCCCCCACCGGCACCATCGGTCTCGCGATGTCCTGCGACACCACCGGCCTCGAGCCCGACCTCGCCCTGGTCAAGTTCAAGAAGCTCGTCGGCGGCGGCTCCATGCAGATCGTCAACGGCACGGTCCCGCAGGCTCTGCGCCGCCTCGGCTACCAGCCGGAGCAGATCGAGGCGATCGTCGCCCACATCGCCGACCACGGCAACGTGATCGACGCGCCCGGCCTGAAGACCGAGCACTACGAGGTCTTCGACTGCGCCATGGGTGAGCGCTCCATCTCCGCCATGGGCCACGTCCGCATGATGGCCGCGATCCAGCCGTGGATCTCCGGCGCGCTCTCCAAGACGGTCAACCTGCCGGAGACGGCGACCGTCGAGGACGTCGAAGAGGTCTACTTCGAGGCGTGGAAGATGGGCGTCAAGGCGCTCGCGATCTACCGCGACAACTGCAAGGTCGGCCAGCCCCTCTCCGCGAAGAAGAAGGAGCAGGAGAAGACCGAGGTCACGCAGAAGACCGAGGAGACCATCCGCGCGGCGGTCGAGAAGGTCGTCGAGTACCGACCGGTCCGCAAGCGCCTTCCCAAGGGCCGCCCTGGGATCACCACCTCGTTCACCGTGGGCGGCGCCGAGGGTTACATGACCGCCAACTCCTACCCCGACGACGGTCTCGGCGAGGTCTTCCTGAAGATGTCGAAGCAGGGCTCCACCCTCGCCGGCATGATGGACGCCTTCTCGATCGCCGTCTCTGTCGGCCTGCAGTACGGCGTTCCGCTCGAGACCTACGTCTCGAAGTTCACCAACATGCGCTTCGAGCCGGCCGGTATGACGGACGACCCGGACGTGCGGATGGCGCAGTCGATCGTCGACTACATCTTCCGCCGCCTGGCGCTGGACTTCCTGCCCTTCGAGACCCGGTCCGCCCTCGGTATCCACTCCGCGGAGGAGCGTCAGCGTCACCTGGAGACCGGCTCCTACGAGCCGTCGCTCGAGGACGACGAGATGGATGTCGAGGCGCTGGCCCAGTCCGCTCCCCGGCAGCAGGAGTCGTTGAAGGCCGTCACCGCCCCGCAGGCGGAGATCCCGGCGCCGAAGGAGGCGCACACCTCCGCCGAGCTCGTCGAGATGCAGCTCGGTATCAGCGCCGACGCCCCGCTCTGCTTCTCCTGCGGGACCAAGATGCAGCGCGCAGGCTCGTGCTACATCTGCGAGGGCTGCGGCTCGACGAGCGGCTGCAGCTGACCTTGGGCGAAGCTACGTCGACGCGGTGTCCGGCGTAGCGAGCACACGGCGCTGACCAGCAGTTGAGAAGGGGACCGGCCTC
>NZ_JBSGZJ010000126.1:0-16562 GCF_053610925.1 Streptomyces sp. NPDC054847
CTTCAAGGGCGGCGCGCCGTGTCAGCCCAGCTTCACTTGACGATGTTGCCGATTTCCGGGGCGGGCTCGTTCTTGTAGTTGGCCGGGCCGAAGTTGTCGGTCACGGCCTTCTCCCAGGCCTTCTCCTTGACCATCTTCTCGAGGGCGGCGTTGATCTTGTCGACCATCGCCTTGTCGCCCTTCTTGACGCCGATGCCGTAGTTCTCGTTGCTCAGCTTCAGGCCGGCGAGCTTGAACTTGCCCTTGTACTGGTCCTGCGAGGCGTAGCCGGCCAGGATCGAGTCGTCCGTGGTCAGCGCGTCGACGGCGCCGCTCTGGAGTCCGTTGAGGCACTCCGAGTACGTGCCGACCTGCTGCAGCTGGGCCTTCGGGGCGAAGTCCTTCTTCACGTTCTGCGCGGACGTGGAGCCGACGACCGAGCAGAGCTTCTTGCCGTTGAGGTCCTCGCCCTTGGTGACGTTGTCATCGGCACGGATCAGCAGGTCCTGGTGGGCGAGGAGGTACGGACCGGCGAAGTCGACCTTCTGCTTGCGCTCGTCCGTGATCGAGTACGTGGCGGCGATGAAGTCCACGTCGCCACGGGCCAGCGCGGTCTCGCGGTCGGCGCTCTTCGTCTCCTTGAACTCGATGTCGCCCTCGGCGTAGCCGAGCTCCTTGGCGACGTACGTGGCGACATCGACGTCGAAGCCGGTGAACCCGTCCGGGGTCTTCAGGCCGAGGCCCGGCTGGTCGTACTTGATGCCGACCGTGATCTTCTTGCCGCCGCCATCGCCGGAGCCGCTGCCGCTGTCCTTCCCGCTGTCGGAGCCGCAGGCAGTTGCGGACAGGGCGAGAGCGAGGACGGTGGCCGAAGCGGCGGTGACCTTACGAAGCTTCATGATGGTGACTTCCCTAGAATTGACGCGAGGTATTGGAACAGACGCGATGTCCTGGATCAGCTGATCCAGGACTCAGTGGTGAAGGATCTTCGACAGGAAGTCCTTGGCCCGGTCGCTGCGCGGGTTGCTGAAGAATTCCTCGGGCGATGCCTCTTCCACGATCTTGCCGTCGGCCATGAACACGACCCGGTTCGCGGCCGAACGGGCGAAGCCCATCTCATGCGTGACGACCACCATTGTCATCCCGTCACGTGCCAGCTGCTGCATGACCTCGAGGACCTCGTTGATCATCTCGGGGTCGAGCGCCGACGTCGGCTCGTCGAAGAGCATCACCTTCGGGTCCATCGCCAGCGCACGCGCGATCGCCACACGCTGCTGCTGGCCACCGGAGAGCTGCGCCGGGTACTTGTCGGCCTGCGCACCGACACCCACGCGGTCCAGCAGGGCCCGCGCCTTGGTCTCCGCGGCCTTCTTGTCGGCCTTGCGTACCTTGATCTGGCCCAGCGTCACGTTCTCCAGCACGGTCTTGTGCGCGAAGAGATTGAACGACTGGAAGACCATGCCCACGTCGGCGCGCAGCCGGGCGAGCTCCTTGCCCTCGTGCGGCAGCGGCTTGCCGTCGATCGAGATCGCGCCGGAGTCGATCGTCTCCAGGCGGTTGATGGTGCGGCACAACGTGGACTTTCCGGACCCGGAGGGTCCGATGACGACCACGACCTCGCCCCTGGCGATGGTCAGGTCGATGTCCTGGAGCACATGCAGCGCGCCGAAGTGCTTGTTCACGTTGCTCAGCACGACCAGTTCGGCCGTGGGCACCGCGTCCTCGGCGTCCTTGGTCACTGACACTCCGCTCATCGGCTTCTTGCTCCGTCCTCCTCGGTTGGGAGGACCTTAGTCACGCACTGCGACCAGCGTCATTACATCTGAGGGGAAATTGAGCATAACGATCCGGCCTCAACCGGACACTATGCGTGAACAGGGTGGTCCACTGCGATACCGGGTGGATAACGGAACCGTTCGGCACCCGGAAGCCTCTTGACTGTGCGGCGTGACATCCGCGTTGATGCCCTGTGGTGTGTCGCGAACCATTCGTACAACACCGCACGACCAACACCACACGACCGCGCCACGAACACCACACGACCGGAGGGGGGCCATGAGACTGCTGCTCGTCGAGGACGACGACCATGTCGCCGCCGCCCTGTCGGCGGTGCTCGCGAGGCACGGCTTCGAGGTGGTCCACGCCCGCAACGGCGAGGAAGCCCTCCGCGCCGTCCTGCCCGCCACCGCCCCGGACAAGCCGCCCTTCGGCGTCGTCCTCCTGGACCTCGGCCTGCCCGATCAGGACGGCTACCAGGTGTGCGGCAAGCTCAGGAAGCTCACGTCCACGCCCGTGATCATGGTGACCGCGCGCTCGGACGTCCGCTCCCGGATCCACGGACTCAACCTCGGCGCCGACGACTACGTGGTCAAGCCGTACGACACGGGGGAGCTGCTCGCCCGGATCCACGCGGTCAGCCGGCGCACCACCGCCGGCGACGACACCGGTGCGCCCGCCTCCGACGAGGCGCTGCGGCTCGGGCCGGTCACCATCGAGCTGCCCACCCGCAGGGTCAGTGTCGACGGGGCGGACGTGCAGCTCACGCGCAAGGAGTTCGACCTGCTGGCGCTGCTCGCCCAGCGCCCGGGAGTGGTCTTCCGGCGTGAGCAGATCATCAGCGAGGTGTGGCGGACCAGCTGGGAGGGGACCGGCCGCACGCTCGAGGTGCATGTGGCATCGCTGCGGTCGAAGCTCCGGATGCCGGCCCTGATCGAGACCGTGCGGGGTGTCGGCTACCGGCTCGTCGCGCCCGCCGGGGCGTAAGGTCCCTCGCCCCGGTGCGTACCCGACTTCTTCCGCTCCTCATCGTGCTCATGGCCGGTGTGCTGCTGGCGCTCGGCTTTCCGCTCGCGGTGAGCGTCGCGGCCGCGCAGCAGCAGGGCGTCGTCGTCGACCGGATCGACGACACTGTGCGCTTCGCGGCGCTGGCCCAGTTCGTCACCGATCAGGGCTCCACCCCGGACGAGCGCCGCTCCACGCTGCAGGAGCAGCTCGACCGGTACCACGACACGTACGGGATCAAGGCGGGCGTCTTCTACCGCAGCGGCGACTCCATGGCCCGCGCCCCTCACGACTGGTACGTGCCGGGCGAGGGGGAGGGCCGCGAGGCGTTCCAGGAGGCGCTCACCGGCCGGCGGAGCGACGACCCCCCGCAGGTGTGGCCCTGGCAGCGAGGCGAACGGCTCGTCGTCGCCTCGCCCGTCGTACGGGACGGGGACGTCGTCGCCGTCGTGTTCACCGACTCGCCCACCGACCAGCTCCGGTCGCGGGTCCTGCGCGGCTGGCTGCTGATCGTCGCCGGAGAGGCCGCCGCGATGCTCGTCGCCGTCGGCGCGGCCTTCCGGCTCACGGGGTGGGTACTGCGGCCCGTACGGATCCTGGACGCCGCCACCCACGACATCGCGACCGGCCGGATGAACTCGCGGGTCGCTGCCGCCGGGGGGCCGCCGGAACTCAGACGGCTGGCGCGCTCGTTCAACGAGATGGCCGACAACGTCGAGGAAGTCCTCGAACAGCAGCGGGCCTTCGTCGCGGACGCCTCGCACCAGCTGCGCAACCCGCTCGCCGCCCTCCTGCTGCGCATCGAACTGCTCGCCCTCGAACTGCCCGAGGGTAATGCCGAGATCGCCTCCGTCCGCACCGAGGGCAAACGCCTCGCCCAGGTCCTCGACGACCTGCTGGACCTCGCGCTCGCCGAACACGCCTCCGCGGAGCTCCAGCTCACCGACATCGGCGAGCTGACGGCCGAGCGGGTGGCGGCCTGGCGGCCACTGGCCGACGAGAAGCGGGTGGTGCTGTCTTACGAGACCGCCGCGGTCACCGCCTGGGCGGACCCGGTGGCGCTCTCCAGCGCACTGGACGCGGTGATCGACAACGCCCTGAAGTTCACCTCGCAGGGCGAGGAGGTCACCGTCGAGGTCGCGGCGCAGGGCAGCACCTCGACCATCCTGATCGCCGACCGCGGCCCGGGCCTGACCGACGAGGAGCTCTCCCGGATCGGGGACCGCTTCTGGCGCAGCGGCCGTCACCAGAACGTGAAGGGTT
The DNA here is from genome assembly GCF_053610925.1 of Streptomyces sp. NPDC054847. Taxonomy (NCBI): domain Bacteria; kingdom Bacillati; phylum Actinomycetota; class Actinomycetes; order Kitasatosporales; family Streptomycetaceae; genus Streptomyces; species Streptomyces sp. NPDC054847. The sequence goes on from NZ_JBSGZJ010000126.1 coordinate 4,024, forward strand.
CCGGCCTCGGCCTGTCCATCTCGAGGGCGTTGCTGGCGGCGGGCGGCGGGTCCATCGCGTACGCGCACCACGAGCCCCACGGCCTGAAGGTGACGCTCACGCTGCCGCGGACCCACGCGAAGGACGCCTGAGACCACCGGTCGAACTGCTGGAAGCGGGCGTGGGACCACCGGTCGGAATTGCTGGAAGCGGGCGGGTTCCCGGCGCCGCCGTTACGGCTTGACCGAGCGGTAGTAGCGCCGCGCGCCTTCGTGCAGCGGCAGCGGGTCCGTGTAGACGGCCGTCCGCAGGTCGACCAGCTGGGCGGGGTGCACGGTGTTGCCGATGCGGTCCCGGCTCCTGATCACCGTGCGGGTGAAGCCCTCCGTCTGCGCCGAGCTCATCCGGTCGGTGGTGACCAGCAGGTTGGCCACCGCGACGGTCTCGACGGGAAGTCCGCCCTGGGCCTGCGGGTAGGCGTCGGCCGGCATCACCGCGGAGCGGTAGTAGCTGGTCGGATCGCCCGACGCGTGGAGTTTCGCGACCAGTTCCGGCTCCAGGGCGACCAGCCGGACCGGGAAGCGCTCCGACAGTTGCTGCACCGTGTTGGTGGGTAGTCCGCCGGACCAGAAGAACGCGTCGATGCGGCCCTTCTCCAACTGGCCCGGGGCCACGTCGATGCCCGAGGGGAGTGCGGTGATGTCCTGTGCGGGATCGATCCCGGCGGCCTTCATCAGCCGGTCGGCGACCAGCCGGATCCCCGAGCCGTCCTGTCCGACGCCGACCACCTTGCCGCGCAGGTCGGCCACCGACTTGACGTTGGAGTCCCGGGGCACGACGAGCTGGACGTAGTCGTCGTACAGTCGGGCGCAGCCCCGCAGCCGGGTGGCGCCCGGCAGCCCTTCCCGCTTGTACTTCGCGACGGCGTCGGCGGTGGCGATGGTGAAGTCGGCCTCCCCGGACGCCACCCGCTCCAGGTTCTGCTGGGACCCTTCGCTGGTCCGCAGGTCTATCGCCACGTCCGGCATGTCGCGGGCCAGCGCGTCCTTCAGCAGCACGCCGTAGCGCTGGTAGACACCGCTGTGCGACCCCGTGCTCAGTGTCAGCTTCCCGCTCGGCGACGACTGGCCGAGCGGCAGCAGCCACCACAGCAGCAGCCCGAGGACCACCAGGGCCGCGGCGGCGCCTTGAAGGGCGCGGCGGCGGCCGAGGCGGGAGAGGACGGGAAGTGCCGGGAGCATGGCGCGATCCTGCCAGCTCACTCCTTGTGATGGCCAGGCCCGGCCTTGCCGGAGGAGGGGTCACACTGTCGGTGCGACCCCGTACCCTGGTGGGCGCGATGAGTGCGAAAACTTACGAGGTGCGCACCTACGGGTGCCAGATGAACGTCCACGACTCCGAGCGGCTGTCGGGCCTGCTGGAGGACGCGGGATACGTACGCGCGCCCGAAGGCGCCGACGGTGACGCCGATGTCGTCGTCTTCAACACCTGCGCGGTGCGGGAGAACGCGGACAACAAGCTCTACGGCAATCTCGGCCGGCTCGCCCCGATGAAGTCGCGGCGCCCCGGGATGCAGATCGCCGTGGGCGGCTGCCTGGCGCAGAAGGACCGCGACACCATCGTCACCAAGGCGCCGTGGGTCGATGTCGTCTTCGGTACGCACAACATCGGAAAGCTTCCGGTGCTCCTCGAGCGCGCCCGTGTCCAGGAAGAGGCGCAGGTCGAGATCGCGGAATCGCTCGAGGCGTTCCCCTCGACGCTGCCGACGCGTCGTGAGTCGGCGTACGCGGCGTGGGTCTCGATCTCCGTGGGCTGCAACAACACCTGCACCTTCTGCATCGTGCCCGCGCTGCGCGGCAAGGAGAAGGACCGCCGGCCCGGCGACATCCTCGCCGAGATCGAGGCACTCGTCTCAGAAGGTGTCAGCGAGATCACCCTGCTCGGCCAGAACGTCAACGCGTACGGGTCCGACATCGGCGACCGCGAGGCCTTCAGCAAGCTGCTGCGTGCCTGCGGGAACATCGAGGGCCTCGAGCGGGTCCGGTTCACCTCGCCCCACCCGCGCGACTTCACGGACGACGTGATCGCCGCCATGGCCGAGACACCGAACGTCATGCCGCAGCTCCACATGCCGCTGCAGTCGGGCTCGGACACGATCCTCAAGGCGATGCGCCGCTCGTACCGGCAGGAGCGCTTCCTCGGGATCATCGAGAAGGTGCGGGCGGCCATTCCGCACGCCGCCATCTCCACCGACATCATCGTGGGCTTCCCGGGCGAGACCGAGGAGGACTTCGAGCAGACCCTGCACACCGTGCGCGAGGCCCGCTTCGCGAACGCCTTCACCTTCCAGTACTCCAAGCGCCCCGGGACCCCGGCGGCGACCATGGAGGGGCAGATCCCCAAGGAGGTCGTCCAGGAGCGGTACATGCGTCTGGTCGCCCTCCAGGAGGAGATCTCCTGGGACGAGAACAAGAAGCAGGTCGGCCGCACACTCGAGGTGATGGTCGCCGAAGGCGAAGGCCGCAAGGACGGGGCCACCCACCGCCTCTCCGGCAGGGCCCCCGACAACCGCCTCGTCCACTTCACCAAGCCGGACGCCGAAGTGCGCCCCGGCGACGTGGTCACCGTCGAGATCACCTACGCCGCCCCGCACCACCTCCTGGCGGAGGGTGCGGTGACATCGGTGCGCCGCACCCGCGCGGGAGACGCGTGGGAGAAGCGCAACGGGGCCGAGACCGCGAAGCCGGCCGGTGTGATGCTGGGGCTGCCCTCGCTGGGCGTCCCCGCGCCGCTGCCGCCGGTGACGGGCGGTTGCGCGGCGGGCTGACGACGCCGCCCCGGTCGGCCACGGCCCCGCCGGACGGCGGCCGGGACCGGCCCGGCCGCCGGGGCCCGGCAGGTGCCCGCCTCGCCCACCACGCCGACTAGGCTGCGGATCATGCTCGTAGCCGCTGCCGTGTGTCCGTGCCCGCCGCTCCTCGTCCCCGAGGTCGCCTCCGGGGCCGCGCCCGAACTGGACGCGACGCGCGCCGCGTGCGCCGACGCCGCGGCAGTTCTCGCCGCCGCGGAACCGGACCTGCTGATCGTGGTCGGACCCGCGGCGCACGATCGGCGCGGACCGCACGCCGCGGGCGCCACCGGCTCCTTCCGGGAGTTCGGCGTGGAACTCGACGTCCGGCTCGGCGACGGCCCCCGGCAGGAACGGACACTGCCGCCTTCGCTGTCCGTCGGTGCCTGGCTTCTCGCCCGCGACGGCTGGACGGCCGCTCCGGTCGAAGGCCTCGGTGTCGGCGAACCCCTGGACGGGCACCGGTGCATGACGGCCGGAAAAGAACTCGCCGCGCGTGCCGGGCGGGTCGCGCTTCTCGTGATGGGCGACGGCAGCGCCTGCCGCACGCTGAAGGCGCCCGGCTACCTCGACGAGAGGGCCGCGGATTTCGACCGGCGGGCCGCCGACGCGCTCGGCGCCGCCGACATCGAAGGGCTCAGAGAGCTCGACGAGTCGCTGGCCCGCGAGCTCAAGGTGTCGGGCCGCGCGCCGTGGCAGGTCCTCGCCGGAGCCGCACAGGGCGCGGGGCTCACGGGCCGGCTGCTCCACGAGAGTGATCCGTACGGTGTCGGCTACTTCGTCGCGGCCTGGTCCCAGGCCTAGGGGCACCTCCCCCGTGCCCGCAGAGCTACGGGTAGTGAGCGCCAGGGCCAGCGAGCCCGGCATGATCCAACGAGAGCACCTGGAGCCGGGGGATCACCGGGAAGAGAACTCCGGACGCGGGAAGGCGGCGGTGGAGCCCGTGCCCCACCGCCGCCCTCCGGCCGAACCGGTCCGGTGCCCTTCAGGCGGCCGGCGGTGTCGTCCCGCGGTCGTCCTTGTGCGCGATGCGGCCGAGGGCCTGCTTCGCCTTCCCGGTACCCGACTCGATCTTGTTGCTGTACTTGCCCTTGGTCTTGTCGTCGACCTTCTTGGCGGCTTTCTCCAGCGTCTGCCCGATCCTGCCCTCGTGCTGCTCGGCAAGGCCGGAGACCTTGTCCTTCGCGGGTCCGAGCTTGGTCTTCAGGTTGTCCAGGAAGCCCATGGGGCACCTTCCCTCGTCGCGGCTGCTACGTGCGGGCGCCTTCGCCGGCCTCGCTGTCCGCCGCATCCCCGGCCGATTGCTGCCTCGGGATCTCCACTGCCCCGGCCGCGGCGCCTCCGTCGTGGGGAGGTACCGCGGTTTCGGCGGCGGTATCGGTGGATCCGGCCGTATCGGTGGATCCGGTGGCCTCGACGGCGCCGGCGGCCGGAGCCGCCTCTTCCGCCGGCTCCGGCACAGCCGGGGCCTCGGCCGTGCCGTCGCTCACCTCGGACCGGCCGGACTCCACGGACTCCTCGGCGGGAGCTCCGACGACTGCCTCCGGTGCCGACGCCTCCACGGCCGCTGCGGGCTTACCGCGAAACCATGAGAAAACACCCATATCTACTCCATACCCTACTCGTGCGGGCGAAGTTCTGCGCCGCCCGGAGCGCCGTCTTGCGTCACGCGCGGGCGCCGGTCCGGAAACCGGCGTCGGGAACCTCGCAACAGGCAACGACCCCGAGTCGCCGCCGTCACCTCGCTCGTTCGGGGACACGCACCAGGTTTGCGAGACTGGGGCGGTGAGAAGTGCAGCTCCCGCCCCGCGGGTCATCGCCGTCGTCGGTCCCACCGCAGCCGGAAAGTCCGATCTGGGGGTGTTCCTCGCCCGGCAACTGAACGGCGAGGTCGTCAACGCGGATTCCATGCAGCTCTATCAGGGGATGGACATCGGCACCGCCAAGCTGACGCCCGAAGAACAGGGCGGAGTGCCGCACCGGCTCCTCGACATCTGGGACGTCACCCGGACGGCGAGCGTCGCCGAGTACCAGACGCTGGCGAGGGCGGAGATCGACCGGCTGCTCGCCGAGGGCCGCACCCCGGTACTCGTCGGAGGGTCCGGGCTGTATGTGCGCGGTGCGATCGACGCCCTCGAGTTCCCCGGCACCGACCCGACGGTGCGGGCGCGCCTGGAGGAGGAGCTGACGGTGCGCGGACCCGGCGCCCTGCACGCCAGGCTGGCCGCGGCCGACCCGGGGGCGGGCCGGGCGATCCTCCCGAGCAACGGCCGCCGGATCGTCAGGGCCCTCGAGGTCATCGAGATCACGGGTAAGCCCTTCACGGCCAACCTGCCCGGCCACGACGCCGTCTACGACACCGTCCAGATCGGCGTCGACGTCGCACGGCCCGAGCTCGACGAGCGCATCGCCGTGCGTGTGGACCGCATGTGGGAGGCGGGCCTCGTCGACGAGGTGCGCGCGCTCGAGGCGCAGGGACTGAGGGAGGGCCGCACGGCCTCGCGGGCGCTCGGCTACCAGCAGGTCCTGACGGCTCTCGCCGGAGAGTGCACCGAACAGGAGGCGCGCGACGAGACCGTGCGCGCCACCAAGCGCTTCGCGCGCCGCCAGGACTCGTGGTTCCGGCGCGACCCGAGGGTGCACTGGCTGAGCGGCGCCGCCGCCGACAGGACGGAACTTCCGCAGCGTGCGCTGGCGTTGATCGAACGAGCGGTCACAGCCTGATCACGTGATGGCATCGGGACGCTCCGGCCGTCATTCCGGCGCCTGGGAGCGTGCCATCATCGAGCATCGATCGACAGTTGAGTCCGAGTTGGGAGGGCGCGTGGCGATGGAGGCCGGCCCTCGCGACACGGAACAGCAACGACGGGATGCGGCGGAAGGCGCGTCCGGTCTCAGCCCGGACGGGCCCGACGAGCAGGATGTGCTCGCCGACGAGGTCGAGGTCGAGCTGCGTCCGCAGCGGCGGCTCAGGATCTGGCAGCTCGCACCCATCGTCGTCCTTGCCGCCGTCGGCTCGCTGATGTTCGCCTTCCCGCTCGCTTTTGGTACGGGCGACGGCGGAGCGGTCGTGGCCATGCTCGGGCTGCTGCTCAGCTGCTGTGCCGCCGGCTGGGGTGTGATGGCGGCGCGCCGTGTCGGCCACACCTGGCCCGGCCTGCCGTCGCGCGGTTCGGGCGAGCGCCCCGACTGGCGCGTGATCGCTTTGTACGTGGGCGTCGCCGCGGTGCTCGTCGCACTCGCCGTGTGGCGTGTGGCACGACTGAGGTGACCGGCTCCGGCCGCTGTCGGACCGTCCTCGTACGATGGAGCACGTGAGCACCTCGCAGACGTCGCCCCTCCCCTTCCTCAAGGGCCACGGGACCGAGAACGACTTCGTGATCGTCCCCGACCCCGACAACACCGTGGATCTGCCCGCGTCCGCCGTCGCCCGGCTGTGCGACCGCCGGGCCGGCATCGGCGGTGACGGACTGCTGCGCGTGGTGCGCTCGGCGGCCCACCCGGAGGCCCGGCACATGGCCGGCCAGGCCGAGTGGTTCATGGACTACCGCAACGCGGACGGTTCCATCGCCGAGATGTGCGGCAACGGCGTCCGGGTCTTCGCCCGGTATCTCCAGTACGCGGGTCACATCGACGCCGGGGACGTCGCCGTCGCGACCCGCGGCGGGATCAAGAAGGTCCACCTCGCCAAGGCGGTGTCCGGGAGCGGCGGCGGCGACATCACGGTCTCCATGGGCCGGGCCGTGCTGCCCGAGGACGGCGTCACCGTGTCCGTCGGCGGTCGCAGCTGGCCGGCGAGGAACGTGAACATGGGCAACCCGCACGCGGTCGCCTTCGTCGAGGAGCTGGACCACGCGGGCGATCTGCTGGCAGTGCCTCCGTTCACCCCGGCGTCGGTCTACCCCGACGGGGTCAACGTGGAGTTCGTCGTCGACCGCGGTGAGCGTCATGTGGCGATGCGCGTCCACGAGCGCGGCTCCGGTGAGACCCGCTCGTGCGGCACCGGCGCGTGCGCCGTCGCGGTGGCCACCGCGCGCCGCGACGGTCTGGACCCGGCAGCCACCGGCGTTCCCGTCACGTACACGGTGGATCTGCCCGGCGGCCGGCTCCGTATCACCGAGCGGCCCGACGGGGAGGTCGAGATGACCGGCGCCGCGGTGATCGTGGCCGAGGGTGTGATCGACCCCGACTTCCTCGAAACCGTGACCGCCTAGGGCTTCGCTCGAATGGGTGATCCGTTTCACGCTGGGCGAGAGCTGGACTGCGCCACGTGGTGGGCTCGGTAGCATCAAGCACCGGCCCGGAGGCATGCCAGTTCTCCGTACCGCCGGTCGAAGCTGCCGGAGGTGCCCATGAGCGCAGAGGCCACCAACCCAGGTGCCCACAGCCGCAGGCGCGGCCGTGCCAGGATCGACCTGCGCAGGCTGGGCCGCGCCGCTCTGCTGGGACCCACCGGTCGCGACCGGCTCCCCGACGCGATCGGCCATGTCGTGGACGCGCACCGGGCTCACTACCCCGGCGCCGACCTCGCCACACTGCACAAGGCGTACGTACTGGCGGAGTCGTCCCACCGCGGGCAGTTCCGCAAGAGCGGCGAGCCCTACATCACCCACCCGCTCGCCGTGACGTTGATCCTGGCCGAACTGGGCGCGGAGACAACGACGCTGACCGCTTCCCTGCTCCACGACACCGTCGAGGACACCGAGGTGACACTCGATCAGGTGAGATCCGAGTTCGGCGCCGAGGTCGGTTATCTCGTCGACGGCGTCACCAAACTGGAGAAGGTCGACTACGGCGCCGCGGCCGAGCCGGAGACCTTCCGCAAGATGCTCGTCGCGACGGGCAACGACGTCCGGGTGATGTCGATCAAACTCGCCGACCGGCTGCACAACATGCGCACTCTCGGGGTGATGCGGCCGGAGAAACAGGCACGCATCGCCAAGGTCACCCGCGACGTGCTGATCCCGCTCGCCGAACGGCTCGGTGTGCAGGCCCTCAAGACAGAACTGGAAGACCTGGTCTTCGCGATCCTGCACCCCGAGGAGTACGAGCGGACCCGGGCGCTGATCGCGGAGAACTCCACCGCGTGCACCGCGCTCGCCGCCATCGCGGACGACTTCCGTGCCGCGTTGCGCGAGGCCGGCATCAGCGCCGAAGTGCTCATCAGACCGAGGCACTTCGTGTCCGTCCACCGGGTCTGCCTGAAGCGGTCGCAACTGCGCAGCACGGACTTCGGCCGACTGCTGATCCTCGTCGGGGAGGACGCCGACTGCTACGCCGTCCTCGGTGAACTGCACACCTGCTTCACACCGGTGATCTCCGAGTTCAAGGACTTCATCGCGGCCCCCAAGTTCAACCTGTACCAGTCCCTGCACACCGCCGTCGCGGGTCCCGACGGCGCGGTCGCCGAAGTCCTCATCCGCACGCATCAGATGCACAAGGTGGCGGAGGCCGGTGTGGTCGCACTGGGCAACCCGTACGTACCGGTCGAGGGGGCCGAGCCGGCGGACGGCGAGCGGGCCGACCCCACCAGGCCGGGCTGGCTCTCGCGGTTGCTGGAGTGGCAGGAGTCCACCCCGGACCCGGACACCTTCTGGACCTCCCTGCGCGCCGATCTGGCGCAGGACAGGGAGATCACCGTCTTCGGCGCCGACGGCCGGGCCCTCGGGCTGCCGGCGGGCGCGAGCTGCGTGGACGCCGCCTACGCGCAGTACGGCGAGAAGGCGCACACCTGCATCGGAGCGCGCGTCAACGGCCGGCTGGCGACACTCAGCACGGTCCTCGGCGACGGTGACACCGTGCATGTCCTGCTGGCGCAGGACAGCGCCTCCGGCCCCTCGCCCCAGTGGCTCGACCACGCCCGCACCCCTGCCGCCCGCATCGCCATCACCAGCTGGCTCGACGCGCATCCGCATCGGGCCGCGGCGCCCTCCACCGTTCCCCGCCGGCCCGCCCCGCTGCCCGCCGGCCGGCCGGCCTCCGTGAACGCCGTGGTGGACCTCCCCGAGGCGACGGTCCGGCTGGCCGGCTGCTGCACACCGGTGCCGCCGGACGCGGTCACCGGCTTCCCCGTGCGCGGCGGAGCCGTGACCGTCCACCGGCAGGAGTGCCCCGCCGTGGCGCGGATGACCGACGTGGGGCGCGAGCCGGTGCCGGTGCGCTGGGGTGACGCGGCCGAGTGCCGGGTCACCCTGGTCGCCGAGTCCTTCGGCCGTCCCCGCCTCCTCGCGGACCTCACGGAAGTCATCGCGGGAGAGGGGGCCGCGATCGTCTCGGCCACGGTGGAGCCGCCGACGCAGCAGCGGGTAAGGCACACGTACACCCTTCAACTCCCCGACGCTGCCGGACTTCCGGCGCTCATGCGGGCGATGCGGGACGTGCCGGGCGTGTACGACGTCAGCCGGACCCAGCATCCGGCGGCCACCACCTGACCCCGTTCGGGTGGGCACGTCACCGTGTGTAGCGTGCCGCCACGGTCCTTGCGGAGGGCGCTGGTAGCGGTAGGGCATGCTGCACACCTCCCGGCGCCGTCTGCGTGCCGCCCTGCTGGCCGCCGCCTCGGCCACCCTCGTCGCCGCCACCCTGCCGTCGCCGGAACCGCTCGGCATCGGGGACCGGCTCTTCCCCGAGCTGGGCAACCCCGGTTACGACGTGCTCGAGTACGACATCTCCCTCACCTACGAGGGCCGTAACGACAAGCCCCTCGACGCCGTCACGAAGATCGACGCCTGGTCGACCCGGAGGCTCGACCGCGTCAACCTCGACTTCACCCACGGTGAGGTCCGCTCGGTCATGGTGAACGACACCCCGGCCGACTTCGCCGGCGCCGGCGAGGACCTCGTCATCGACCCGCCCGCGACCATCCCCGAGGGGTCGCGGATGCAGATCACGGTGACTCACACAAGTGATCCGCGCGGCCCCAAGAACGCCGGCGGCTGGGTGCGTAGCGGCGACGGCCTGGTGATGGCCAACCAGGCGGACGCCGCGCACCGGGTCTTCCCGTCGAACGACCATCCCTCCGACAAGGCGTACTTCACCTTCCGCGTCACCGCGCCGCGGGACATCACGGTGGTCGCCAACGGGCGCCGCGTCGCCAGGGCAGCGACCGACAAGCAGACCTCATGGGTCTACCGCACCGGTCACCCCATGGCCACCGAGCTGGCACAGGTCTCACTCGGCCGCTCGACGGTCGTCGAGCGGAAGGGTCCGCACGGTCTGCCCGTGCGCGACGTCGTGCCCACCGCCGACCGCGAGAAGCTGGAGCGCTGGCTGAAGAAGACGCCGGACCACCTGGAGTGGATGGAGGAGAAGGTCGGCCGCTATCCCTTCGAGACGTACGGCGTGCTGGTCGCCGACGCGGACACGGGCTTCCAGCTGGAGACGCAGACCCTGTCGCTGTTCGAGCGCTCCCTCTTCACTTCGGACGCCTTCCCCGAGTGGTACGTCGATTCGATCATGGTCCACGAACTGGCCCACCAGTGGTTCGGCAACAGCGTCACGCCGCGCACCTGGTCGGACCTGTGGCTGAACGAGGGACACGCCAGCTGGTACGAGGCGCTGTACGCGCAGGAGAAGGCCCAGATGCCGCTGGAGACCCGGATGCGTGAGGCCTACGCGCGCTCCGACGCCTGGCGGGCCGCCGGCGGGCCGCCCGCGGCGCCCGCCGCCCCCGCCCCGGGCCAGAAGCTGAGTCTCTTCCGGCCCGTCGTGTACGACGGCAGCGCGCTGGTCCTGTACGCGCTGCGGCAGGAGATCGGCACAGCCGCGTTCGAGCGCCTGGAGCGCCGATGGGTCACGAAGCACCGGGACGCCACCGCGACCACGGAGGACTTCACGCGGCTCGCATCGGCCGTCGCGGGGCGTGACCTGTCGGCGTTCTTCCAGGCGTGGCTGTACGGCAAGAAGACTCCGCCGATGCCGGGGCACCCGGATTGGCGAAGCAAGGCAGCGGGGGACAGCCGGGCGAAGGCGGCGGGGGGAGTGCGCGCTCAATGAAATCGGGGTGACGCTCCGGCCGCGCCCGTGCGACCATCGGCAGGTCGGCGGCGCTGCCGGGGCCGGGATCCTACGGGAATCTTCCGGGACCGTCACGCGTTGTCATCTGTAACCGAGCACTCCGGCGGTCGTCCGTCGGGAGGCTCCCACATCGACGTAAGGATCCAATGACCTCCTCTTCATCCACTTCCCAGGAACAGCAGAGCTTGGCTGAGACGCGCACCGAGAGCCTTCGGGCCGATGCCCTGATGGAAGAGGACGTCGCCTGGAGCTACGAGATCGACAACGAGCGGGACGGCGACCAGTTCGACCGCTCCGAGCGTGCGGCGCTGCGGCGTGTGGCGGGCCTCTCCACCGAGCTCGAAGACGTCACAGAGGTCGAGTACCGGCAGCTGCGCCTCGAGCGGGTCGTGCTGGTCGGTGTCTGGACCACCGGAACGATGCAGGACGCCGAGAACTCCCTCGCGGAGCTGGCGGCCCTCGCGGAGACGGCCGGCGCGCTGGTTCTAGACGGCGTCTTCCAGCGCCGTGACAAGCCGGACCCTGCCACATACATCGGCTCGGGCAAGGCGCAGGAGCTGCGGGACATCGTCCTCGAGTCCGGTGCCGACACCGTCGTCTGCGACGGTGAGCTCAGCCCCGGCCAGCTGATCCAGCTCGAAGACGTCGTCAAGGTCAAGGTGGTCGACCGTACCGCCCTGATCCTCGACATCTTCGCCCAGCACGCCAAGTCCCGAGAGGGTAAGGCGCAGGTTGCCCTGGCGCAGATGCAGTACATGCTGCCCAGGCTCCGAGGCTGGGGCCAGTCGCTCTCCCGGCAGATGGGTGGCGGCGGCGGTGGCGGCATGGCCACGCGTGGTCCCGGTGAGACCAAGATCGAGACGGACCGGCGACGGATCCGCGAGAAGATGGCGAAGATGCGCCGTGAGATCGCGGAGATGAAGACCGGACGTGACGTCAAGCGTCAGGAGCGCCGTCGTAACCGCGTGCCTTCAGTCGCCATCGCCGGTTACACCAACGCCGGCAAGTCGTCCCTGCTCAACCGCCTCACGGGCGCAGGTGTCCTGGTGGAGAACGCACTGTTCGCCACGCTGGACCCGACCGTCCGACGGGCTGAGACGCCGAGCGGCAGGGGTTACACCCTGGCCGACACGGTCGGTTTCGTACGGCACCTTCCGCACCACCTCGTCGAGGCGTTCCGTTCCACGATGGAAGAGGTCGGGGACTCCGACCTGATCCTGCACGTGGTCGACGGATCGCATCCGGCACCGGAGGAGCAGCTGGCAGCCGTGCGCGAGGTGATCCGCGACGTGGGTGCGGTCGACGTGCCCGAGATCGTGGTGATCAACAAGGCGGACGCGGCCGATCCGCTGGTGCTGCAGCGGCTGCTGCGCATCGAGCGGCATGCGATCGCGGTGTCGGCGCGGACCGGCGCGGGCATGGCCGAGCTGGTGCAGTTGATCGATGACGAGCTGCCGAGGCCGCAGATCGAGATCGAGGCGCTCGTGCCCTACACCGAGGGCGGGCTCGTCTCGCGGGTGCACGCCGACGGTGAGGTGCTCTCCGAGGAACACACCACGGAAGGCACCCTGCTCAAGGCGCGGGTGCACGAGGAGCTGGCCGCGGCCCTGTCTCCGTTCGTGCCTGCCGCGCACTGATCCGGCCCTGACATACGGGACGACCGGTCCCGGACGTACACGAAGGCCCGCCCCCGACG